>NZ_JBSRRO010000014.1:0-55117 GCF_055140965.1 Malaciobacter sp. | reverse complement strand
AGAAGATTTGACAAAAGAGAACTTGTCACAATTTAAATCTGGAGATACATTACTATTGTCAGGGAAGATTTTAACAGCAAGAGATGCAGCACATAAAAAAATTGTAGAGTATAAAGCAGCAGGGAAAGCATTACCAAATAATTTAGATTTAAAAGATAGATTTATATATTATGTAGGACCAGTAGATCCAGTAAGAGATGAGAAAGTAGGACCAGCAGGACCAACAACATCAACAAGAATGGATAAATTCACAAAAGAGATGATGGAAATAGGAATATTAGGGATGATAGGGAAAGCTGAAAGAAAGCAGCCAACAATAGATTTAATAAAAGAGTATAAATCAACATACCTAATAGCAACAGGTGGAGCTGCATATTTAATATCACAATCAATAAAAGATGCGAAAGTAGTAGCATTTGAAGAGATGGGTATGGAAGCAATATATGAGTTTGAAGTCAAAGATATGCCAGTAACAGTCGCTGTTGACACTGAGGGTGTATCTATTCATACAACTGGACCACAAAAATGGAGAACTATTTAATTACAAAGGCTTAGGCCTTTGTAAAACTCTCATTTAAATCCTTTTTAATACCCTCAACTTACACACTTAATCAAATAAAAAATACACTATGTTTATGAGTTTAAAATACTATCTTGTATTTTATTTAATATTTTATAAGGAATAATAGGAACAAAAAATGATATTAGAAGAGTATAAAGACTATTTAGGTTTTGCAGTTGCTGGGAATTTTGCAAATCATTTAGGGGAAGCTGGAGAAGCTGATGAATTTTCTATAATTAAAACAGAGAAAAAAGATGCACCAAAAGGAATTTTTCCTTTTTATATAAAAGACCATGAAAGCTTTTTAGGTACATTCCCTTTATGTGATGATACTATATTAAGCCATGGAAAGCAAAATGAAAACCTTCAAGTTGAAGCAGAAGTTGCTTTAATATGTGATTTTGAATATAAAGATGGAAAAATTATAGATATTGTTCCGAAAAGTTTTTGTGCATTTAATGATTGCTCAATTAGAGTAAATGATGGTAAAAAATTAAGTACTAAAAAAAACTGGGGCGAGAGAACAAAAGGAATGTCTCAAGATATTATAAAAATAAATAGTTTTAATGAAAAAGATTCAGTATTGGCAAAATATCACATAGCTTCTTTTATAAAAAGAGATGGAATTGTATATGATTATGGAACAATTTCAGCAGTAAAATCTTATAGCTACTTTTTTACACAATTAAAAGATTGGATGATTGAGAAGTTTAATACCCAAGAAGATTGTGGTCCCTTAGAAGAGTTAACTCCTTTTTTAAAAAATGCAAATAAAGCAAAAGGTATGATAATTGCAGCTGGAGCTACTGCATATACAGAGTTTGGGAAACATAATTTTCTAAAAAAAGATGATGAAATTTTTGTATATGTATATAATGCTCATGTACATAGTTTTCAAGATATTATGAATGATATGAGTGGAGTTGATTTATTCTTAGGACAGTGTTCGAAACTTCATCAAATTGTAAAATAGTTTTTGATATCCATTCTCATAATTTAACTTTTGTGGTATAATATTTACAAATGTAAAAAGGAGTAAAGGATGGATTATAGAATAGAAAAAGATACTATGGGAGAGATGAAAGTACCAAATGATAAGTATTGGGCAGCACAAACACAAAGAAGTGTTGAAAACTTTCCTATAGGAACTGAAACTATGCCAAGTGAAGTTATAAAAGGTTTTGCATACTTAAAAAAATCTTGTGCATTAGTAAATAACAAACTAGAAAGACTTGATGATAATAAAACACAAGCTATTATACAAGCTTGCGAAGAAGTAATTCAAGGAAAACTTGAAGGAAATTTCCCTTTAGTTGTTTGGCAAACAGGAAGTGGAACTCAATCAAATATGAATATAAATGAAGTAGTAGCCTCAAGAGCAACTGAAATTTTAGGTGAAGACTTTAGAGTAAATAAACTTGTTCATCCAAATGATGATGTAAATAAAGGACAAAGTTCAAATGATACTTATCCTACTGCTATGAGAATTGCTTTTGTATTAGAGTTACAAAAACAACTTTTTCCTGCAATAAAACTTTTAAAAGATACCTTTACAAAAAAAGTAAAAGAGTTTGAGAACTTAGTAAAAATAGGAAGAACACATCTTCAAGATGCAACTCCATTAACACTTGGACAAGAATTAAGTGCATATGTTGATATGTTACAAAAAGCACAAAATCAACTTGAAGATAGTATGAAATATATTGTTGAACTTGCAATTGGAGGAACTGCTGTTGGAACTGGATTAAATTCACATCCAAATTTTTCAAATATGGTTTGTGAAATATTAAATGAAAAAACACAAACAAAATATAAATTTGTTTCTCACCCAAATAAATTCCATGCACTAACTTCTCATGATGGAGAGGTTTTTTTAAGTGGTGCATTAAATGCATTAGCATCAAATCTTATGAAAATAGCAAATGACATAAGATGGTTATCTTCAGGTCCTAGATGTGGAATTGGAGAGCTTAGTATTCCTGAAAATGAGCCAGGAAGTTCAATCATGCCAGGAAAAGTAAATCCAACACAAAGTGAAGCTATGACAATGGTTGCTGTTCAAGTTATGGGAAATCATACAACTGTTAGTATTAGTGCTAGTCAAGGTAATTTTGAACTAAATGTATTTAAACCTGTTATTGCTTATAATATACTACAATCAATTAGGCTTCTAAGCGATACGATAGTGTCATTTAACAATAAGTGTGCTATTGGTATTAAAGCAAACAAAGAGAATATAAATAGATATTTAAATGATTCACTTATGTTAGTTACAGCATTAAATCCTTATATTGGTTATGAAAATGCTGCACTTATAGCAAAAACTGCACATAAAAATGGTACTACACTTAAAGAAGAAGCATTAAATTTAAAACTTTTAAGCCAAGAAGAGTTTGAAAAATATGTAAATCCTAAAGAAATGACATATCCAAAAATATAGAAAAAATGGGAAATTCAGAAGTATTTTTTATACTTCTGAATAAGTTATAACACTTTTGTCTTCATTATGTAACTTTTATGTGCTATAATAATTTAGCTATAACATTATGAAGAATTATTATGAAAAAGAGTTCATTTGGTAATAAGCTATTATTACAAGTTTTAAGCGTTACTATCCTTGCTTTTGGATTAACAATGTTTTTTGTATCTAAGTACTCATATGAAACAGCACAAAATGATGCAGAACTTTATATAAAAGAAGTTGCTAACAAACATGCCTTAGAAGTACAACAAGATATAAATAGATCTTTAACTGTTACAAGAATGTTATCTTCTAAATTTGAAGAAGCATTAGAAAATAATGCAAGACTTAATAAAACAGAGACTATTGAGTTTTTCAAATCTGTATTAGATTATAATCCTCAAATTGTAGGAATTTGGGTTAAGATAAAAAATAGAGGCCAATTTTTTGATACAGTTCCTGAAAATAGCAATATCGAGGGATATGATAAAACTGGACAATTCAACCCTTATGTAGTAAAAAGTAATGGTACTCACAAAGTTCAAGTAGGTTCTATATATAGTGAAGAGACTGAATGGATTGGTGGACCAAAAAGAACAGGAAAAGATTATGTTACAAAACCATATTTATTCCCAGTTAATGGTGTAGAAGTTCTTATGACAACAGTTGCTGCACCTATGTATTATAAAGGTGAATTTATTGGCTCTATTGGAGTGGATATTACACTTAATACATTTTCAGAGATGACAAAAAAGATAAGAATTTATGAAAATGGATATACTTTTATTTTAGATCACAATGGAATAATGGTAGGTCACAAAGATGAGAAATATTTAAATAAACAAATTTTTGATATTGCGGATGATAAAAAAGAGTATGCAAAAGCTATTGAGTTAGCAAAAGAGGGAAAAAATCATAATTTTACTATAACTTCTCCTGTAACAAATGAAGACTCATACTACTATTCAAAAAATTTCGAAATAGGAGATACAGGTAAATATTGGCTTTTCTTTGTTTCAGCACCTGTAAAAGAGTATCTAAAACATGCTGTATTTATTAGAAACTTCTCTATTATAACTGGTCTTTTAGGTCTTTTAGTGATTAGTTTAGTGATTATTTTCTCAATTAGAAAATTGAATAAAAATTTATCATCTATATCAACAGGACTTAATGATTTCTTTGAATACTTAAACAAAAAAATCTCAAATCCAAAAGAGATAATAATAAATGGTAATGATGAGTTTGGTATTATGGCACAAAGTATAAACTCAAATGTAAAAGCAATTCAAAAAAGTATTGAAGACGATAATAATCTAATTGATGAAGTAAAAACTATTGTAAATACAGTAGGTCAAGGTTATTTGGACAAAAGAATTAAAAAAGATACTTCAACAGACTCTTTAAATGAATTGAAAAAACTTTTAAATGATATGCTTAATAACCTTGAAGCTTTAGTTGGAAAAGATTTAAATAAAATCAGTCAAACCTTAGAAAAATATACAAATAGAGAGTTTACAGCAAAACTTGATAGTAATTCATGCGGTAAAATTGGAAATGAAATAATTCAAATGAACAAAATGGTTACAAACATGCTTCAAGATAATCAAAAAGATGGTAAAGCTTTACAAGATAGTTCAAAAGAGTTGTCTTCTAGTGTAAGTACGTTAAGTAATAATGCTACAAGTCAAGCTTCATCTTTAGAGCAAACAGCTGCATCAATTGATGAAATCACAAGTAATATTGAGCAAACAAGTCAAAAAGCACAAGAGATGTTAAATATCTCTAATGAAACTAGAACTTCTGCATCAGATGGTAAAGGATTTGCAAATGAAACAGTAAAATCTATGGATGAAATAAATGATACTGTTACAAATATCAATGAAGCAATAAGTGTAATTGATCAAATAGCATTTCAAACAAATATACTTTCATTAAATGCAGCAGTAGAAGCAGCAACTGCTGGTGAAGCAGGAAAAGGCTTTGCAGTAGTTGCAGCAGAAGTAAGAAATCTAGCAAGTAGAAGTGCAGAAGCTGCAAAAGAGATAAAAGCACTAGTTGAAGACGCAACTTTAAAAGCTAATAGTGGTAAAAATATAAGTAGTAAAATGATAGAAGGTTTTAGTCAATTAGAAGAAAAAATATTTAATACAAGTAAACTAATTGATGATGTTACAAACGCTGCAAAAGAACAAAGTATTGGTATGACACAAATTGCAGATGCAGTAGGACAACTAGATCAATTTACACAAGAGAATGCTGCAATTGCTGATAAAACAAATGATATTGCACAAAGAACTAATAAAATTGCAATAGAAGTAGTTGAAAATGTTAATAAAAATAGCTTTGATGGAAAAGGAAAAGTTAAAATAGCAAAAGATGAGCCATCAATTAAAAGTTCTTATAAACCACAAAAAAAGGAGTTTAAAGCTTCTACAACAGCAAAAAAACATCCACCAAGAAGTAGTGAACCTATAAAAGCACAAACTTCAAAAGATGATGAATGGGAAAGTTTTTAAAAAAGTGGTGTTAGATTTAAAAGCAAGAGAAAACTCTTGCTTTTTTTAATCTATTGGAATAACAGGATTTAATCCTGAAGTAATATGTAAGAAATGTCTGTGTTTTTCAAACTGATCAATAATATCACTAGCAACAACATCAGATTCATAACCATAAATATCATATGATTTGTTACCATCTTGTAAATGTACTTCTGCTCTTGCATATTTTTTCTGTTCATGATTTGGATTTATTGCATCTGGGAATGCATATGTTGGCATATCATATCTTCTAAATCTAACCTCATAAACAAAATCAAGATCACCATTATGCTCTACTGTTAAAATTGATATACCTTTTTCTTTATCATTTATAACTTCTACATTCCAGCCATGTCTTTCAAGCTCTTTTTCAACAATATGCATTGAATCAACAACATCTTCATTGATATATCTTTTCGTTTCACTTGAATCTGGAAACTCAATAAGTCTGCTTAATCTATTTTGCCAAGTACCACTAACCTTGCCATGTCGTCCTGCATTCATATGATGTTGAAGTGAATCATATCTAATAGCTTCCAATTGTAAAGCTTTGTAAAGCCCCCAACAAGCAATTATCATAATTACAGCAAAGGGTAAAGCAATAGTAATTGAAGCAGCTTGTAAGGCTTCTAAACCTCCTGCAATTAATAGTGCTGCTGCAACAACACCCTCAAGAACTGCCCAAAATATTCTTTGCCAAACTGGATTATTTTCTCTTCCTCCACTTGAAATAGTATCAACTACTAATGAACCTGAATCAGAAGATGTTACAAAAAATGTAATAACTAAAATAATTGCAATAATAGAGATTATACTTGAAAAAGGAAAGTGCTCTAAAAATTTAAATAAAGCTGTTGAAACATCAGCTGATACTGCTGAACTTAGTGCTGTAAAGCCTTCATTCATAATAGTATAAAGTGCAGTATTTCCAAAAACAGTCATCCATATAAATGTAAAGCCAACAGGAACAAATAAAACACCAAGAACAAACTCTCTTATTGTTCTACCTCTTGATACTCTTGCAATAAACATCCCTACAAAAGGTGCCCATGCAATCCACCAAGCCCAATAGAAGAATGTCCACCATCCCATCCATTTAGTATCTTCATAAATATATTGATTAAATGTCATTTGCACAACATGTGTTAAGTAATTACCAATATTTTCAACTAATGCACCAAGTAGAAAAAATGTAGGTCCTACTAAAAAAATAAAAGCAACAAGTGCAATTGCCAAATAAAGATTAAGTTCAGATAATCTTTTGATTCCGCCATCAAGTCCTAAAACAACAGAAACAGTTGCCATAGTTGTAATAATAGCAATTAGTATAATTTGTGTTGTAAGACCAACAGGTATATCAAAAATATAGTTTAAACCTGCATTAACTTGTAAAACTCCAAGACCTAATGAAGTAGCTACACCCAAAATAGTTCCAAGTATTGCAATTGTATCAACAGTATGCCCTACTTTTCCGTAGATTTTATCTCCAATCATAGGATAAAGTGCAGATCTTATAGAAAGTGGTAAACCATGTCTAAAAGAGAAGTAAGCTAATACCAATCCAACTACTGCATAAATTGCCCATGCATGTAAGCCCCAGTGAAAAAAAGTAATTCTCATAGCTTGTTTAGCAGCTTCTATTGTTTCTTTATCCCCAGTTGGAGGCGCACCATAATGCATAACGGGTTCAGCAACACCCCAAAACATCAAACCTATACCCATACCAGCACTAAAAAGCATAGCAAACCATGAAGCATAAGTATATGCAGGTTTAGATTGGTCAGGTCCAAGTTTAAATCTACCAAAAGGAGAAATTGCTAAAAAAACTGCGAAAAGACTAAATATAGCTACACTTAGCATATAAAGCCATCCGAATTTATCTGCAATAAATCCTTTGACCCCATTGAAAACTTCACCTGCAACTTGTGGCACCATCACTGCAAATATTACAAGAGTTGCAATTATTATTACTGATGGATAAAATACAGGTTTTAAAATTGTTGAGTTGTTTTTTTTCTCACTACTCATTTAATTTTATCCTTTTTGTTAAATTAGTCTCCTATTATACACAAAAAGAATAAAAAGTGGCAAATAATTTATATAATAAAAAAATATTCTGTATAAAAAAGTTTTATTTTATTTATAAATCAACCATTGCTTTAAAATAAGCTCCACATCTTCCCACATTATCAACATTTACATGAAATCTCTCATCTATTCTTTCATCTTCAATAAACTGTTTTTTAATTTCTAAAATCAATGGAGTAGTTTTTCCTGGAATATCAACAGTACCATATAATTCGCAAAAAAGTGCAGTTTGTGAAGAGCTAATCATAGCTGGATAATCCTCTAAAACTTTTTGAACATCTATTTCAAACTCTTCTATTTCACTTTGATTTTTTTCTAAGGCAAGAGCTGATTTTTTCACTTCTTCAATGTTGTTTTTATTTACAAAACATATTGTTGCTTTTTTATATTTTAATATATTTGCTAAAGTATCTTTGGGAACACCTGGTTCTTTTTGACCTATTGAAACAATTAGTGTTGCTGGGTTACTAGAGATTGGTATAAAGTATGAAAAAGGTGCTGCATTTATCACCCCATCATCTTCTGTAACAATCCAAGCAATTGGTCTTGGAACAACAGTATCTGACATTATTTTGTATCTATTTAAATCTTCAACATCTTTATAATCAATAATCATTATATTCTCCCATTATTAAATATACATAATATTAATATAATCAACTAACAAAAAGCTTAAAACATATTAAATTAATTCTTTTATTATTAAATTATATTTTTAAAGTATAATAAATTTTTATAAAGGAAGTTTAATGCAGTTAATAAAACAGAATATAGAACAAGTAATAAATGAGTCTTATTTAATTGAAACTTTAAATCTTGATAATAAGACAATATTAGAACTTGGTTGTGGAAAAGCAAAAATGACTAAACAGTTAGCACAAACAGGTATAAATAGAAAAGTTATTGCTTGTGAAGTAGATGAAGTTCAACATAAAAAAAATCTATTGCTTGATATTGAGAATATTGAGTTTAAACTATGTGGCGCTGAAAATATTGAATTAAATGATGAAAGTGTTGATATGGTTTTTATGTTTAAATCTTTTCATCATATTCCTGAAAAACTTATGATTAAAGCACTAGATGAAATAAAAAGAGTATTAAAACCAAATGGTTTAGCTTATATTAGTGAACCTTTACATCAAGGAGCACAAAATGAACTAGTAGCAATGTTTCATAATGAAGAAGATGTAAGAAAAAAAGCCTTTGAAACAATAAAAAATAGTATAGATAAAGAACAGTTTAAACTCTTTAAAGAGATATTTTTTAAAACAGAAATAACATACTTAAACTTTGAGGATTTTGAAAAAAAACAGATGAATCTGTCATATAATGATATACAAATAACAGATGAACTAAAATACAAAATCAAAGATAAGTTTGATAAATATAATGATGGAAAAGAGACAACTTTTTATAAACCTTTTAGAGTTGATATACTTCAAAAGATTGTTTAGAAAACTTAGGTATAATCTTTAAAATTTTAAATATGAAAGAATATTATATGATGGAAATTATAACAAAAGAAGATTACAATAAAAATATACAAACACTTATAAAATGGGCAAATGCTTATTATGTTGAAGATAATCCTATTGCAACAGATGAAGAGTATGACAAACTTGCAAGGGCTTGTTTAGCATTTGAACAAACTTATCCTCAAGACTCACATCCAAACTCTCCAAATAAAAGAGTAGGAGGAAAAATATTAGATGGATTTACAAAAGCAAATCATTTAAGTAGAATGTGGTCTCAAGAAGATGTTTTTAACACAAAAGAGCTTGAAGATTGGATAAATAGAGCTAAAAAAGTAAATGAAAAGCTAGAGTTTTATTGTGAACCAAAATTTGATGGAGCTAGTTTAAATCTTATTTATGAAAATGGTATTTTAAAACAAGCAATTACAAGAGGAGATGGATCTACAGGAGAAGATGTTACAAATAATGTTAAAACAATCTACTCTATTCCTTTGGAAATAAAAGAGAAATCACTACTTGAAATAAGAGGTGAGATTGTAATTAAAAAGAGTGATTTTGAAAAAATCAATGAACAAAGACTTAAAGATGAAGAAGCACCTTTTGCAAATCCTAGAAATGCAGCAGCTGGAAGTTTAAGACAACTTAATCCAAATATAACAGCAAAAAGAAAACTATTTTTCAATGTTTGGGGTGTTGGTCAAAATAGCTTAAATCAAAAAAAACATAGTCAAATGATGGATTATATCTATTCACTTGGCTTTTCAAAACCTCCTTTACAAAAAGTTTGCAAAGATATAAAAGAGATAGAAGAGCTTTACCATAAAATCATAAAATCAAGAAATGACATTCAAATGATGCTAGATGGAATGGTTATAAAAATTGATGACTTAGAAACACAAGAAGAGCTTGGCCACACAGTAAAATTTCCACGTTATTCATGTGCATATAAGTTTCCCGCAGTTGAAAAAACAACAAAAATAAAAGATATTTTATTACAAGTTGGAAGAACAGGTGTTGTTACTCCTGTTGCAGCAGTTGAACCAACACTAATTGATGGCTCAACTGTTGAAAGAGCGAGTTTACATAATTTTGATGAAATAGCAAGATTGGATTTGCGAATAAATGATGAAGTAATTATTATAAAAAGTGGAGATATTATCCCTAAAATTACAAAAGTTTTTCATGATAGAAGAGATGGAACACAAAAAGAAGTAATAAGACCTACAAACTGTCCTAAATGCAATAGTGAACTTTTAGATGAGGGAACATTAATAAAGTGCCAAAATCTTGATTGTCCTAGTATTGTAACAAACTCTATAATCTACTTTGCTTCAAAAAACTGCATGAATATCGATGGTTTAGGAATAAAAATAGTAGAACTTCTAGTAGAAAAGAAAAAGATTTATGATATATTAGATTTATACTCTTTAAAATATGAAGATTTACAAGAGCTTGAGGGATTTAAAGAGAAAAAAATAAATAATCTTTTAAATGCTATTTCAAAAACAAAAGGAAGTGAACTTCATAGAGTTATCAATGCTTTAGGAATTGAACATATTGGAGAAGTAGCTTCAAAACAGATATGCTTAGAGTTTGGATTAGATGCTATTAACATTGATTATGATTCACTTGTTGCTCTTGATGGTATTGGAGAGCAAATGGCAAACTCTTTTGTTGAATTTATGCGAGTAAACAGTGAACTTGTTACAAAATTAATTGAAATAATTGAACCAAAAGTTGAAGAAAAAATAGAAGTAAATGACAATCCATTTAAAGGAAAAACAGTTGTTCTTACAGGAACAATGAGTGTAAGTAGAGGTGTAATAAAGAAAAATCTTGAAAGCTTAGGTGCAAAAGTAAGTTCTAGTGTTTCAAAAAAAACTGATTATGTTATATATGGAGAAGATGCTGGAAGTAAATATGATAAAGCAATAAGCTTAGGAGTTAAAACTTTAACACAAGAACAAATGGATAGTATGCTATAAAGGATAAATAATGGAAGAAAAAATAAAAAGAGAATTGCCAACAAAGATAAAACTTAGTATGTTGATGACTCCAAGTATGGCAAACTTTTCAGGAGTAAATGTCCATGGTGGAGAGATTTTAAGACTGCTTGATCAAGTAGCATATGCTTGTGCAACACAGTATTGTCAAACTTATGTTGTAACTTTATCTTCTGATATGGTTTTATTTAAAAATCCTATAAAGGTTGGTTCTTTAGTAACCTTTAAAGCAAAGATAAACTACACAGGAACCACTTCAATGGAAGTAGGAATAAAAGTTGTTTCTCAAGATGTAAAAACAAAAGAAAAAATACATACAAATACTTGCTTTTTTACTATGATTTCTGTTGATGAGAATATGAATCCAAAGCCTGTTCCTAAATATGAACCAATTACAAAAAAAGAGAAAAGAAGATATAAAAAGGCTATTAAAAGAAGAAACTTTAGAGAAAAAATGAAAAAGAAAATAAAGTAATATTTTAAAATGTTACTTTTTATCTCTTTTATATAATTTTTTCTTCACAAAGTTACAAAGTTACTCTTATGCTATTTATCTACTTTATAATCATAAAAAAATAAAGGTAAAATTTATGATTCAAAATGTAAAGCGCGAAAAATCACTTACAATGACTATGTTAATGACCCCAGATAAAGCAAACTTTACAGGTAAAAATGTACATGGTGGAGAGATTTTAAAAATGCTTGACCATGTTGCATATGCCTGTGCTGCTAGATATACAGGCTATTTTGCAGTTACACTATCTGTTGATATGGTACTATTCAAAAATCCAATTAAAGTAGGTTCACTAGTTACATTTCATGCAAGTGTAAACTATACAGGAAGAAATTCAATGGAAATAGGAATAAAAGTAATATCAGAAGATACAAGAGATAATTCAATAAAAAATACAAATGTATGTTACTTTACAATGGTTGCTGTTGATGAAGATGGAAATGCGATGACGGTACCACAATTAGAGCTTGTAACTGAAGATGACAAAAGAAGATATAGCGATGCAATTAAAAGAAAAGAGTTAAGAATGATGGCTACAAAAAATAAATAATATTTAAAACAAAGAAGAGTTTCTTCTTTGTTTTATAAATATACTCTATTTAGCTTCAAGATACTCTTCATAAGTACCTTTAAAATCAAAAATTGTTCCATCACTTTGAATTGCTAAAATTCTATTTGCATATGCATCAAGTAATTCCCTATCATGTGATACACAAATTACTGAACCCTCATATGTATGAAGTGCTTCACCAAGTGCGATAATAGCTTCAAGGTCTAAGTGGTTTGTAGGCTCATCTAAAACCATAAAATTTGGCTGTTCTAACATGATTTTTGAAAGCCACATTCTATGTTTTTCTCCACCTGAACAAGACTCAACTTTCTTTTCTTGTTCTTCACCATTAAATAGCATTCTTCCTAAACAGTTTCTAATTTCATTAATATCTGCATCTCTATCAAAGTTTCTCAACCAATCATAAAGTGTCATATCTCCTTTAATTACATCAGTTGCATTTTGAGGAAAGTATCCATTTTGAATTGTTGCACCCCAATGAACTTCTCCACTATCTGGTTTGATTTCACCTACTAAAATTTCACAAAGTGTTGATTTTCCAATACCATTTGGTCCAATAAGTGCAATTTTATCATCTTTTTCTACAGTAAATGAGATATCATTTAATACTAATTTACCATCATAAGATTTTGAAATATTTTTAACCATTAGAAGCTCTTTTCCAACTTCTCTTTTTTGTTTAAATACAATTGATGGGTCTCTTCTACTTGAAAGTTGAATTGAACCAACATCAAGTTTCTCAAGCTGTTTTTGTCTTGAAGTTGCTTGTTTTGCTTTAGAAGCATTTGCACTAAATCTTGCAATAAACTTTTCAAGTTCTTCTTTTTCTTTTAACTTTTTATCTCTGTTTGCTTCATGTTGTTTAGAAAGCAGTGTTGAAGCTATATACCAATCATCATAATTACCTGAGAACTCTCTAATTTGCTTATAATCAACATCTAAAATATGAGTACACACTGCATTTAAGAAGTGTCTATCGTGAGAGATTACAACCATTGTTCCATCGTGATGTTGTAATTGATTTTCTAACCAACCAATTGTTTCAATATCAAGGTTATTTGTTGGCTCATCTAAAAATAAAACATCTGGTTTTGGATATAAAACTTGCGCTAATAAAACCTTGAATTTATCTCCACCTGTTAATGTACTCATCAAATCACTTTGTTGAGATGATGGAAAACCTAAATCTTCTAAAATTTTTGTAATTTTTACATCATATTCATATGTAGGGTCTTCTTCACAACAAATTATTTCTAATTCACCTAATCTGTTATTTACCTCATCAGTGAACTCTTCTGACATATAAAGTTTTTCTTTCTCTTTGATTGCATTATATAATCTTTTATTTCCTAAAAGTACCGTGTCAAAGATTGAATACTCTTCATATGCAAACTGATTTTGAGAAAGTGTTCCTACTTTTTTACCATTTTGTATTTGTATGTCACCCTCAGTTGCGTCTTCTTCACCTGAAAGAATTTTCAAAAAAGTAGTCTTACCAGCACCATTTGCACCAATAAGTCCATATCTTTTTCCTGTATCTAATTTTAAATTTATATCTTGAAATAAAACTTTTGAACCAAAAGCTTTTTTCAAATTAACTACTTGTACCATATAAAACTAACTCCAATATTCATAATCTGTCGCGATTATAACTAAATGTTTCTAATTTAAAAGTTAGATAAGTACTTGTTTAATAATTTTTCTAAAACAGAATAAAATAAAGCCACTTTTTAAAAAAAATAATACTTTATGTGCTAAAATGTTGTATTACTTAACAAAGAGGCATAATGAAAAACTTATCTATTAAATTAAAACTATTAATAATTTCTATCTTATCATTGATTTTTTTATCTTTTATTTTAGGGTTTATTTCAATAAAGCAGACAAAAGAGACCTTAATAGAACAAAAATATGAAACATTAACATCTACAAGAGACTCAAAAGTAAAACAATTAGAAGAACTATTTAAACTATATAGTAAACAAGTAAATCTTTTATCTCATACTTCTTATGTAAAAGATTTAACAATTGAGTTTGAAAAGCTTCATAAGAAGATTGGTTTTGATCCTTATAATAGTTTCCCAATTGATGATAATAAAATAAAACAAGCATCAGTAAAATGGGATAAATTTTACAAAGATTATACAAACACATACCCTTTTAATGATGTATTATTAGTTTCAAAAGAGTATGGGCATGTATTTTATACTTACAAAAAGAAATCAGATTTTGGACAAAATTTGTCAACTGGAAGTTTAAGTAACTCAAATCTTGCAAAAATTTGGCAAAAAGTAAAAAGAACCAAAAAAACTTCGTATATTGATATGCAAGCATATGAACCTGACAATTTTAAACCTGCTATGTTCTTAGCTAGTCCTATTTATATAGATGGTGATTTTAAATCAATTTTAGTTTTAAAACTTGATACAAATAGTATTCAAAGTATTATGAGTTTTAGAAGTGGTTATGCAAAAACCCATGAAGATTATTTAGTGGGTAAAGATTATTTAATGAGAAGTGATAGTCATATTGCTCCTAATACACACTCCCTAGTTGCCTCTTTTAAAAATCCAAAAGTTGGTTTTAATGATACAGTTGCAGTAAAAGAAGCCTTTAAAGGATTTTCTAATACAAAAATAATAGAAGATTATAGAAATGTAGAAGTATTATCATCATATACACTATTTAATATTGATGAAACTCTTTCTTGGGCTATTGTAGCAGAAGAAGAACTAAAAGAAGTATTAAAAGTACCAAATCAACTTACTAATACACTAATAATAATTAGTTTAATAACTTTCTTAGTTGTTAGTTTAATTTTGTATTTTATAATAAGAAAATATATAATTAATCCATTGGATAATTTTCAAAATGGCTTATTGACTTTTTTTAAATACCTAAATAGAGAATCAAACCAAGTTGAGTTTTTACAAGATAATACAAAAGATGAAATTGGACTTATGAGTAAAGCAGTAAATGCTGGTATAAAAAGAACAAGAGATAGTATCACAAAAGCAGATAATGAAAATTGGATTAAAGATGGAGTTAATCAGCTAAATCAAATACTAATTAATATTAAAGAGTTAAAAGATGTAACTGATGAATCTATTAATTTTATAAGCAACTATATAAATGCAGGAGTAGCTGTACTTTATATTTATGATGAAAAGAGCAAAAAGCTTATACAGTATTCAAGTTTTGCCCATGTAAAAAGAGATGAGCTTTCAAATGAGTTTGCTTTAAGTGAGGGAATAATTGGTCAAGTAGCTTTTCAAAAAAAACCAATATTACTAAAAAATATAAAAAAAGATGAAGCATTAATTACAACAGGAACAGTTACACAAAACTCTTATAATACTTATACTTTTCCTTTAATTCATAGTAATGAAGTATATGGAGTAATAGAGATTGGATCTTTTGAAAAGTTTGAACAAAAAACCTTAGATTTTTTTGAAAGCATCAATAGAACAGTTTGTATTGCAATTTCTAGTGCAATAAAAAATAAAAAAGTAAAAGAGCTTTTAGAACAAACAAAACTTGCAAACAAAGAGTTAGAAATAAACCAACAAAAACTTGAAGAAGCAAATGCTAATATGGAAGAGCAACAACAGCAACTTGAAGAAGCAAATGCTAATATGGAAGAGCAACAACAACAACTTGAAGAAGCAAATGCTAATATGGAAGAGCAACAACAGCAATTAAAAATTTCAGAACAAAATCTAAAAGAACAAAATAGACTTTTAGAAGAGACAAAAAAAGATATTGAAACTAAAGCAGAACAATTAGAGCAATCAGGAAAATATAAATCTGAATTTTTAGCAAATATGTCCCATGAGCTTAGAACTCCACTTAATTCTATTATTCTTCTATCCTCACTACTTCAAAAAAATAGTAAACAAACTTTATCAAATGATGATATAAAAAAAGCAAATACTATTTTTGATTCTGGAAATGAGCTTTTAAGACTTATAAATGATATATTAGATCTTTCAAAAGTTGAATCTGGGAAAATGGAAGTAATTGTAGATGAGTTTAATAGTATTGATTTATTGGAACAAATGAATGAAACTTTTGGCTACACTGCAACAGAAAAAGGACTTGAATTTAAAATTGTAGATGAATACAATAAAGTAATTTGCAATGATAAAGATAGAATTTCTCAAATTATTAGAAATCTAGTTTCAAATGCTTTTAAATTTACAAAAGAAGGTTCAATTACTTTAAGCATAACTGCATCAAAAGATTTAACTAAAGATTTTTGTATTAGTGTAATTGATACAGGAATTGGTATTGCAAAAGAGAAACAAAATCTAATTTTTAAAGCATTTACACAAGCTGATGGTGGTACAAGTAGGCAGTATGGAGGAACAGGTCTTGGATTATCTATTTCTAAAGAGTTAGCTAAACTTCTTGGAGGTTATATTTCATTGCAATCAAATGAAAATAAAGGAAGTAGTTTTAGTGTTGATTTACCAAATCTTTCAAACAATAAGCCATTAACTAATAATCCTTCTAAAGAAAATATACAAACGCTAATACCTAAACCAGCTTTTATAGAAGAAAAAAAAGATAAAAAGATAAAAGAAGTTAAAGATGATAGAGATATTTTAGATTTAAATAAAGAAGCTTTTTTAATAATAGATGATGATGAAGTATTTTCACAAGTAGTGTATGAAGAGATAAAAAGGGGTGGTAACTTTGGACTTGTAGCGTTAAATGCAACAGAGGGCTTAGAGTTAATTGAAAAATATAATATAAAAGGTATTTTATTAGATTTAACACTTCCTGATATGGATGGTGTAGAAGTACTTAAAAAATTAAAAGCAAATCATGAAACAAAAAATATACCAGTACATATAATCTCTTCAAAAGACAAAAATAGTGAGACTTTGAAACTTGGAGCAATTGGGTACTTACAAAAACCAGTAGTTGATACAGATATAAATGGAATTATTAATTCATTTGAAAATATAAACAAAAAAGAGATTAAAGATTTGCTAATTGTTGAAGATGATGACATTCATAAAGAAGCATTAATTGAACTTATTGGAACAGATGATATAAATATAAAAGGTGTTAAAACAGCACAAGAAGCAATCAATGAAGTAAAAACAGAACATTATGATACGGTTGTAGTTGATTTAGCTCTTATGGATGGAAGCGGATATGAAGTTTGTGAATATATAAAAAATAGACATCCAAAACTACCTATTATTATCTATACAGGAAAAGAGTTAGATAAAGAAGAAAAACTAAAACTTCAAGAGTATAGCAATAGTATTATTATTAAAACTGCTAATTCAAATGAAAGAATCTTAAATGAGATAAATCTATTTTTGCATAGAGAAGAAGAAAATGAAGAGAAAAAAGAGATATTTAAAGATGTAGATTTAAGTAAAAAGAATATACTTATTGTTGATGATGATATTAAAAATATTTTTGTATTAGATGCTGCATTAAAAGAGTTTAATGCAAACACCTTTACAGCTTTTAATGGGCAAGAAGCCTTAGACTTTTTAAAAGATGAGAAAAATAAAATAGATTTGATTTTAATGGATATAATGATGCCTATTATGAATGGATATGAAGCAATGGAAAAGATTAGAAAAGATGAAAAAATTAAACATATTCCAATTATTGCTGTTACAGCAAAAGCTATGAAAGATGATAGAGAAAAATGTATTAGTTTAGGAGCAGATGATTATTTATCAAAACCTATTGAGATTAATGTATTAGCAAGTTTAATTGAAATTTGGAGCAATAAAAAACACAAATGATTAATATAGTTTCACAAGAAGTAAATAATACTTTAAAAATAATTGTTCAAAATATTGAAAAAGAAGAAGACATAAAAAAACTTTTATCATTGCTAGATTATGAGAAAAAAAGCATTGAAATTAATTTTTTAAATATTCAAACTATTGAAAGTGAAATTATATTAGCATTAAATAAAATAAAATCACATTTATGCATATATTCAAATGAAACAACTTTAAAAAACTATTTAAACCAATTGGGTTTTGAAGTAAAATTTATAAGAAACCAAAATAGAGTAAAAAGAAAAAAATTAAACTTAGAATATTTAGCTATTGGAGGAAGTGCAGGAAGCTTAAAAAAATTTATAGATATAGTAGAAAACCTTCCCTACTCTCAAATGTCTATTTTTATTGTTATGCATCACAGATCAGATGAAAAAAGTAGCCTTAGCCAAATCTTACAAACAAAAACAGCTTATTATAAAGTAGTAGAGGCAAAATCTGATATGAAGATTGAAAACTCTACTATTTACACAGCACCACCTGGTAAACATATGATAATTATTGGTGGATTTATTTTTTTAACAAATGAGGAAAAAAGAAACTTTTCAAAACCATCAATTAGTACAACATTTGAAACTCTTTCAAATGAGTATAAAAATAATCTTTTAGCAATACTTGTTTGTGGATATGGTTCAGATGGAAGTGATAGTCTTAAGTTATTACAAAAGAATGAAAGTACAGTTATTATAGAAGATCCAAAAGAGTGTGAAGCAAAACCAATGCTTGAAAATGCTATAAAAACTACCTATTATGATGAAATCTTATCACTTGAGTCAATAAATAAATATATAAACAATTACTTAAATAATGATCCATTTAATAACACTCAACTAGAAGAGTTTTTAAATAAAATCTATGAAGAGTATGGATATGATTATAGAGGTTATAATCTTGAACATATAAAAAGAAGAGTTAAACTATTTTATAGTAATTTAAAACCAAATAATTTTTTAGAATTTCAAAATGAAGTATTAAGTAATAAAAATATTTTTAAAGATTTATTTTTTAATATCTCTGTTAATATCACTACATTTTATAGAAATCCTGAGGTTTTTAAGAAATTGAAAGATACTCTTTTGCCAAAGCTTGATAGTTTTTTAGATATTAAAATTTGGTGTGCTGGATGTAGTAGTGGAGAAGAACCCTACTCTATTGCAATTTTTTTAAAAGAGATAGGTTTATTAAATAGAAGTTTAATATATGCTACAGATTTAAATGAGATGATTTTAAAAAATGCAAAAAATGGCTTATATTCAAAACAAAACTATAAACAGTTTTTAAAAAACTATTATCAAGCAGGAGGAAGTGAAAGTTTTAGTAAATATTTCTATGACCATGGTGATTTTGTTGAAATAAATGAAGAGATAAAACAAAGAATCTTATTTTTTAGACATAATTTAGTTGAAGATAGAAAAATCAATGACTTTCAACTTATATTTTGTAGAAATGTACTTATTTATTTTGATAAGGAATTAAAAGAGAATATATTTAAACTTTTTAAGCAATCTTTAGACTCTTATGGTTTTTTAGTTTTAGGAGAGAGTGAATCTTTAGATAATCATGAAAAGTTTTTAACACTAGATAAAAAAAATAGAATTTATAAGAGGAAAATATGAAAGATATAAAAATTTTAGCAGTTGATGATATAGAAGCAAATAGAGTATCTTTACAATATCTAATTCAAGAGTATTTAGAAAATGTAGAACTAGTTTTAGCTTCAAGTGGAGAAGAGGCTTTAAAAATAACTTATAAAGAAGAGATTGATATTATAATTTTAGATGTTCAAATGCCTGGACTTGATGGTTTTGATACGGCAAAATATCTAAAAAGTAATCCAAGAACGCAAAATATCCCTATCATATTTTTAACTGCTGCTTTTAAAAAAGAAGAGTTTCAACAAAAAGGTTTTCAAATTGGTGCAATTGATTATCTTACTAAACCCATTGAAAATCATCAATTTATAAATAAATTAAATCTTTATATTGAAGTAATTATAAAAAATAAGCAACTTGAAGCTGTAAATGATAATCTTTATAAGGCATTACAAAAAGAGATTGAGTTAAAAGAGCAAGTACAAAAACAACAACTAGAATTAATAGAACAAAGTAAAATGGCTGCATTAGGGGAGATGATTGGAAATATTGCACATCAATGGAGACAACCATTATCTTTAATTACTACTTGTGCATCTGGTGTAAAACTTAATCTTCAACTTGGTATTGATGATAAAAATGAAATCTTATCATCAATGCAAAAAATAATGAATACTTCTCAAGATTTATCTGAAACCATTGATAATTTTAGGGATTTATCATGTAAAGAAAAACTTTCAAAATTTAACCTTACAGAAATTATCAATAAATCTATTAAAGCTAAAGAGCATCTAATTAGTGAGAATAATATAAATATAATAACAAATCTAGATGATACAATTGAACTTACAAATTTACCAAATAGTTTAGTTCAAGCCTTAGTTAACTTAATACATAACTCAAAAGATGCTTTAGAAAAAAGTGATTTAGAAAAATATATTTTTATTGATTCTTATACAAATAAAGATAATCTTATTGAGATTATTGTTACAGATAATGCAGGTGGAATAAAAACAGAACATATTAATAAAGTTTTTGAGCCATACTTTACTACAAAACATCAAGCCCATGGAATTGGACTTGGATTAAATATTACATATAAAGTAATAAATGATTCAATGTATGGAAAAATAAAAATAAACAATACTAAATTCACCTATCAAGACAATGAATATGAAGGTGCTCAAGTAAAAATTACCTTACCATTTAAAATATAATAATTTTTCTAAATTTCATTATATATTAAGATATATAACGATAATATTTTATCGTTATATACTTAAATACATAAGGAATTTGATGCAATTTGATTCATCACTAACACTTCTAAATCTTGATACTCCGTTTTTATTAGAAAAAAGAATTAAACTTTTACAAGCAATTGAAAAAGAGGGTTCTATTAGTAAAGCTGCAAAAACTGTACCTATGAGCTATAAAACTGCATGGGAAGCAATAGATAGTATAAATAACCTTTGTCCTAGTATTGTAGTTGAAAAAGAGACTGGTGGAAAAGGTGGTGGTGGAGCTAAACTAACAAAGTATGGTAAAAATCTTATTGAAACTTATTCCATATTACAAAAAGAGCATGAAAAGTTTTTAAAACAACTTACTAGTCTTACTGACTTTAACACGGGAAGTTTAAAATCACTAAAAAGGGTATCAATGCAAATAAGTGCAAGGAATCAACTAGCTGTTAAAATAGAGAAAATTGTTGAAGACAATGTTAATGCAAGTATTACACTAAAAACTAAAAGCTCACAAAAGATGGTTTCTAATATTTCAACAAATAGTGTAACAGCACTTGATTTAAAAGTAGAAGATGAGATTATCGCTATTTTTAAATCAAACAATGTAATGATTGCAACAAGCCAACTTCTAGGATTTAGTGCTAGAAATAAGCTTGAGGGAGTGATAAAGACTCTAAACTTTAGTGAAGTAAGTTGTGAAGTAGTACTTGAAATTTCAACTCATGAAACAATCACTTCAGTTATAACTAAAGAAGCAGCTTTACAGCTTGAATTAAAAGTTGGGCAAAAAGTATTTGCCGTGATAAAATCATCAGATATTATGTTAGGAAATTAAGGAGAACAGATGTTAAAAAAGATAGTTTTAGGTAGTGCACTTTTAGTAAGTAGCCTATTTTCAGGGGATATAAATATAGCAGTTGCAGCAAATGTATCTTATGCAATTGATAATTTGAAAAAAGAGTTTAATAAGCTTTATCCAAATACAAATGTAAAAGTTACATTAGGAAGTAGTGGAAAGTTAACTGCACAAATAAAAAATGGAGCTCCATATGATTTGTTTATGGCTGCAAATATGAAATATCCACAAGCACTTTATAAAGATGACTTGGCAGTAACAAAACCTTTAGTTTATGCACAAGGTTCATTGGCATTTTTAAGTACTAAAAAAATTGATTTTTCAAAAGGAATAGAGCTTTTAAAACAAAAAGATATTAGAAAAATTGCAATTGCAAATCCAAAAACTGCACCATATGGAACTGCAAGTGTAGAGGCTATGAAAAATGCAAAAATTTATGAAGAGATAAAAAATAAGTTTGTTTTTGCAGAATCTATATCTCAAACAGTTGCTTATAGTGTAACAGCTGCTGATATAGGTTTTATTGCTAAGTCTTCTTTATTTTCAGATAAAATGAGTAAATATAAACAAGGTGTCAATTGGTATAGCGTTGATACAAAACTTTATACACCTATAAATCAAGGTATTGTAATTCTTAAAAAAGCTCAAAATAACAGTGAAGTAAAAGCATTTTATAGTTTTATTTTAAGTAAAAAAGCAAAAAAAATATTTGAAGAGTTTGGATATTTAGTACCATGAATGAGTTTAAAGCAGTAGTTTCTAAAATTGATAATCTTGATAATTTAAATATTGTTGAGTTTAGTTTTTTTGATATAACCTTATCTATGATGAGTTTAGATTTACATAGTATTGAAGTGGGAACAAAAGTTTTACTTACAGTTAAAGCTTCAAATGTAGCTATTGCAAAAGAGTTGCAAGGTCAAATAAGCCTTGCAAACTCTATTCAATCAGATATTATCAAACTTGACATGGGAAAACTATTAACAAGTATAAAACTGCAACATAAAAATACAACTATTACAAGTATTATTACTACAAAATCAGCAAAAAGACTAAATCTTAAAGAAAATGACTGTGTAAGTGCTATATTTAAATCAAGTGACTTATCAATAAAAGAGGTAATAAATGATTGAGTTGTTATCAAGTATTGAGTATGGTCCTTTTATTTTATCATTTAAATTAGCTTTTATAACAACACTTATTTTGTTTATTTTTGCATTGCCTCTTAGTTGGTATCTTTCTCAAACAAAATCAAAAATAAAACCAATTTTAGAAGCAATAACTGCCCTACCAATAGTACTTCCTCCTTCTGTTTTAGGTTTTTATATTCTTGTTGCATTATCTTTTAATTCTCCTATTGGAGCATTCTTTGATGAACAGTTTGGTATAAAACTTGTATTTAATTTTACTGGATTAGTTGTTGCTAGTTGTTTTTACTCTCTACCTTTTATGGTTCAACCTTTACAAAGTGGTTTTGAAAGTATAAATAAAAATATGCTTGAAGCTAGTTATATTAGTGGCAAAAGTAAACTTTATACTATATTTAAAGTAGCACTTCCAAATATAAAACCCTCACTATTAACTGCTCTAATTGTTACTTTTGCTCATACAGTTGGTGAGTTTGGAGTTGTATTAATGGTTGGTGGAAGTATTCCTGATGAAACAAAAGTAGCCTCTGTTGCTATATATGAGTTTGTTGAAATCATGGATTATAAAAGTGCACATATTTACAGTGCTATTATGCTTATAATTAGTTTTTTAGTGCTTTTAAGTGTTTATATTTTTAATCAAAAACAAAAAAAGAGTTTTTTATGATAGATATTGAAGTAAGTAAAGAGTTAATTGGTTCAAATGGAAAGATGAACTTAGATATTAAACTAAATGTAAAAGAAGGTGACTTTATTGCTCTTACAGGACTTAGTGGAAGTGGTAAAACTACCCTACTTCGAATACTTGCAGGATTAGAACAATCAAAAAGTAAAATCAAAGTTGATAATAAAATTTGGCAAGATGATAAAAAGTTTTTGCCACCTCAACAAAGAGAGATTGGTTTTGTATTTCAAGATTATGCACTCTTTACTAATATGAGTGTAAAACAGAATCTTTTATATGTAAATAAAGATGAAAAACTTGCAAATCATCTTTTAGAGTTAACTGAATTATCACAACTTGAAAATAGAAATGTCACATCTTTAAGTGGAGGACAAAAACAAAGAGTTAGCTTGTGTAGAGCTTTGATGAACCGTCCTAAACTTCTATTAATGGACGAACCCTTATCAGCACTTGATCCATCTATGAGAACTAAACTTCAAGATGAGATACTCACACTTCATCGTGAGTTTAAAACTACTACAATCATGGTAAGTCATGACCCAAGTGAGATTTATAGACTAAGTAATAGAGTAATAGTTTTACAAGATGCAAAAATTATAAAAGATGGTAATGCAAAAGATGTTTTATTAAAAACAAGTGGTAGTGCAAAATTTTCTTTTGAGGGAGAGCTTTTAGATATTGTAAAAGTTGATGTTATATATATAGCTATTATATCTATTGGTCAACAACTTGTTGAAGTTGTATTAAGTGAAGATGAAACTATAAATCTTCAAATTGGTTCAAAAGTAAGGGTAAGTACAAAAGCTTTCTCTCCAAATATTTCAAACTAAGTTTTAAAAGGAAAAAAATGTTTAACTTAACAAATGAAGAACTATATAAATATATAAATGAAGATTTACCCTATTTAGATTTAACTACACACATTCAAAAAGACAAGCAAAAGAAAGCCACATTAGAGATATATACAAGAGAAGATATTATAGTTGCTTGTAGTGAGGAAGCAGCAAGTATTGCAAAACTTTTAGGATGTAAAGTAAAAGAGTTTAAACCCTCAAAAACAAAGCTTAAAAAAGGTGAAGTAATTCTAAAAATAAAAGGAACTTACGAAAATATTCAACAAACATTGAAGCTTTCTCAAGTACTTTTAGAGTATAGTTGTAAAATTGCTACACAAACAAATAATATGTTAAAAATAATAAAACAACACAATAGTTCATGTGAATTATTAACTACAAGAAAAACTATTCCATTTAGTAAAAAAATGTGCATTAAAGCTATACTTTGTGGGGGTGCATTGCCTCATAGATTAGGTCTTAGTGAATCAATACTATTTTTTGATTACCATAGAAAACTATATAGTTCAAATGAAGAGTTTTATGAACAAATAACTAACTTTAAAAAACAACTTCCAGAAAAGAAAGTAATCATAGAATCAGAAACATTAAAAGATGCAAAAAATCTTATGAAATATAAAGCAGATGTTATACAACTTGATAAAATGCCTTTAGATGAGATAGAAAAACTTGTAAATTATAAAAATAGTAATTATCCCCATATTAAATTACTTGTTGCAGGAGGAATTAATCTATCAAATGTAGAAAAATACGCAAAACTTAAAGTAGATGGAATAGTTACAAGTAGTATTTACTCTTGTGGAATGGCAAATATAGGTTGTAATTTAAAAATTAAACACTAAAAATAACCTACAAACTAATCAATAATTACTATAAACTTTCAATATAAAGGATTTTTATGTTAAATGGTTTATATGTAATTACTGATGATAGATTGACACCAAAAGATAGTGTATTAGCAAGTATAAAAAATGCACTTGATGGTGGCGCGAAAATAGTTCAACTAAGAGATAAAATAAGTAATGATGAGCAAATTGAATCACTAGTACTTGATATACAAAATATATGTAGAAGCTATAAAGCAAAATTTATACTAAATGATAGAGTAAAACTTGCTATAAAACTTCAATGTGATGGTTTACATGTGGGTAAAAGTGATTATGAGAATATAGAGTTTATAAGAAAAAACTTCAAAGGTATTCTTGGAGTATCTTGCTATGATAGTATAGCTCAAGCAAAAAAGATGCAAAATTTAAAAGTAGATTATGTAGCCTTTGGTTCTATGTTTAACTCACCTACTAAGCCAAAATCAAAAACCATTCCCTTAAAAATATTATCACAAGCTAAAGAAGAGTTAAGTATTCCAATATGTGCCATTGGTGGAATAAATAATAAAAACATTGACACTGTTATGTTACAAAATCCTGATATGATTGCAGTTATTAGTGATATTTGGAAGAGTAATAATATAAAAGAACAATCAAAATTTTATTCAAACTACTTTAAAAAGGATTTCAAATGAAATGTAAATGTACACAAACATTTAAAATATGCCAACAAAAAAGTAATCTTCATTTTATTTCTCTTGTACCTGAACTTAGTAGAAAGTTTTCACAATTTTTACAAAAATTATCGCTGGATTTTAAAATTGAAGAGAGTATTGTATCACTTGAAGTAAATAACCCAAAACAGTTTTTTGAAGAGAATTTTGATGCATTAAAAGCATATTTTAATTCCCTTGAATTAAAAGAGATTAAAGTTTATGTAGAAAATGAACAGCACAAGCTATCTTTTAGTACTATTTTATCTGCAAAACCTTTGGAGAAATTTTTAAACTTTATAGAAGATAGAACATTTTTTGATATATTAGAAAATAGAAGTATTACTTCTCATTTCCAACCTATAATTGATATGAGTAACAACTCTATTTTTGGATATGAAGCACTTGTAAGAGGTGTTATGCCAAATGGTGATTTAGTATATCCTGATGTGTTATTTGAAAAATCTGCTAGAAATGATATGGATTTTAACTTTGATAGATTGTGTAGAGAAAATGCTTTAAAAACAACAGCTGTTAAAAAAGTTGATGCAAAAGTATTTATTAACTTTATTCCTACAACTATATATGACCCAAAATTTTGTCTTGCTTCTACTGTAAAATGGGCAAATCAATTAGAGTTTGATCCTAAGAATATTGTTTTTGAAGTAGTTGAAACACAAAAAGTAAAAGATACAGAGCATTTAAAAACAATTTTAAACTACTATAGAGAACAAGGCTTTTTAATCGCGCTTGATGATGTGGGAGAGGGATATTCATCTTTAAATATGATAATTGACTTGAAACCTGATATTATAAAAGTTGATAGAAATATCATAAATAATATTGACAAAGATGAGATGAAGCGTTCAGTTTACAAAGCTTTAAGAAATCTTGCTATAGAAAATGATATCAAGATATTAGCAGAAGGAGTTGAAACACCTTACGAATTAGCTACGCTTAAAAGTATAGGACTTGATTATGCACAAGGATACTATTTTGCAAAACCATCAGCTGAGATTATAAGGCAAATATGAAACTTTTTTTAATTTATCCTCATCAATTATTTGAAAACATTGAAAACTTAAAAGATAAAAAAGTTATCTTAGTAGAAGAGCCTTTGTTTTTTACTCAATATAACTTTCATATTCAAAAGCTAGTTTTACATAGAGCTAGTATGAAGTTTTATGAAAACTACTTGCAAAATAGTAGTATTGATGTTGAATATTTTGAAGAAGAGAGTTATTTACAAAAGTATAAAAATGAAGAAGTATATATATATGAACTTTTTGATGACTATTTAGAAAAGAAAATATATAAAAACTTTGAAAATATAAAAACTTTGAAAAATCCAAACTTTTTAAATGTTGATGATAAAAGTAAATTTTTGCACAATTTTTATGCAAATAGACGAAAAGAGTTAAATATATTTATGAATGAAGATGGAAAGCCATTATATGGTAAATACAGCTTTGATAGTGAAAATAGAAAAAAACTTCCAAAAGATATATTTATTCCTGCAACCTTATCTTATGATAATAAATATATAAAAGAGGCTAAAAACTATTGTGAAAAATTTGACTCAATTGGACAAATTGATAGTTTTAACTATCCTATTACTTTCCAAGAAGCTAAAATTCAACTTGAGTATTTTTTTAAGGAAAAATTTGACAATTTTGGAAATTATCAAGATGCTATTACTAAAAAAGATGGTTTAGAATATCTTTTTCACTCTAATATTTCAAGCAGTTTAAATATTGGACTTTTAAGTTTAGGTGATGTAATACAAGGTGCATTAAAAGCAAAAGTACCTTATAATGCAAAAGAAGGCTTTATTAGACAAATAATTGGTTGGAGAGAGTTTATGTTAAGAATCTATCAAGATGATGGAGTAAAACTTAGAAACTCTAACTTTTTTAACTTTAAAAACTCTATGCCAAAAGCTATAATTGAAGCAAATAGTGGAATAACAATACTTGATGATGTAGTAAAAAAACTAAAACAAACCTCATATGCACATCATATAGAAAGACTTATGGTTTTAGGAAATATATTTGTTTTATTAGAGATACACCCAGATGAAATATATAAATATTTTATGGAAAATTTTATTGATGCATATGATTGGGTAATGGTAGGAAATGTATATGCTATGAGTGGATATAGTGATGGAGGAAGTATTACTACAAAACCTTATATTTGTAGTTCTAATTATTTAATAAAAATGAGTGATTATAGTAAAAAAGAGAGTTGGTGTGTTATTTTAGATGCACTTTATTGGAGATTTTTATATAAATATGGACATTTATTTAAAACAAATCCTAGAATGAAAATGCAACTTTCACTTCTTGAAAAGATGTCAAAAGAAAAACTTCAAAGTCATCTAAATATTGCTGAAGATTATCTACTTAAATTACATTGCAAATTGTAATGTTTTTAAAAAAAATTTTAAAAATCATATAAAATAACATTATGAAAAAAGATATTTATGAAAAGATGCAAATCTTAGCTAATAGTGCTAAATATGATGTTAGTTGCAGTTCTAGTGGAAGTGAAAACAACCATAAAACAGGAGAACTTGGAGCAACTCACAATAGTGGTATTTGCCATACTTTTACAGCAGATGGAAGATGTGTATCATTACTTAAAGTACTTCTTACAAACTTTTGTATTTATGATTGTGCTTATTGCATAAATAGAAAAAGCAATGACATAAAAAGAGCTGCATTTTCTCCTAGAGAACTTGCTGATATTACAATCAATTTTTATAGAAGAAACTATATTGAGGGTCTTTTTTTAAGTTCTGGAATTATTGACAATGAAGACCATACAATGGCTTTGATATTAAGAACACTCAAAATATTAAGATATGAGTATCATTTCAATGGTTATATCCATGTGAAATTAATACCTGGAGCTGATAATAGACTTATTGATGAAGTTGTAGCATTAGCAAATAGAGTAAGTTCAAATATAGAGCTTCCAAGTGACAAATCACTAAAACTACTTGCACCAAATAAAACCAAAGAAAAAATACTACAACCTCTTAAACATGCAAGAGATAAAAGTTTAGAAAATGATACAAAACCAATAGGTATGAGTACTCAACTAATTATTGGTGCAACACCTGAAAGTGATAAAGATATTTTAAAACTAAGCTCAGTTTTATATGATAAAGCTTTGTTAAAAAGAGTTTATTACAGTGCATATATTCCTGTAAATGATGATAAAAATCTTCCAGCAATCGTAAATAAACCTCCTTTACTTAGAGAACATCGACTATATCAAGCAGATTGGCTTTTAAGATTTTATGATTTTTCTTATGATGAAATAGTAAGTGAAGAGTTTCCAAACCTTGATGAAGAACTTGACCCTAAAACTTCTTGGGCACTGCATAATTTAAGCTATTTTCCAATGGAAATAAATAAAGTAAGTAAAGATGAACTTCTTAGAATTCCAGGTATTGGTGTTCGAGGTGTACTTAAAATACTAAAAGCTAGAAAATTCAAAAGTTTAGATTTTGAAGATTTGAAAAAGCTGAAAATATCCCTTAAAAGAGCTCAATATTTTATAACTTGCAAAGGCAAATATTGTGCTAAAGTATCTTTTAGTAATGACACAATAAAACAAGCTATTATAAAACCACCTAAAAAAAGAGTTATTCAAGCCTCACTATTTGATATAGATTATAGTGCAATTACGGGGGAATTATGATTTTAATTTATGATAAAAGCTTTGAGGGATTTTTAACTTTAGTTTATGATGTTTATTATGAAAAACTAAAACCAAACTCAATATTGAAAGAAAGACCAAATAACTTAATACTTGAAGAGATAAAACAAATTCAAAGCAATGAAATAAAAGCTACAAAAGTTCTTGAAGCTATAAAAAAAAGATTTACAAAGAGAGCTTTTCAAACTATTTTAAATATTTTCATGTGTGATAATGATGATTTTGAACTTCACTTGCTAAACTTCATAATCATAGGTTTTAAAGATAAAAATGAACTTTTTAATATTAATAATAGTTCAATCTTTTATATACAAAATCTTGAAAAACAACTATTAAGAGCAAATCATAAAATGAGTGGTTTTTTAAGATTTGAAGAACTTGAAGATAAAACTTTGTATGCAAAACTTGAAAGTAGATTTAATCTTTGCTATTTTCTAGGAAAACACTTCTATAAAAGATTAAATAATCAAAACTATATAATCCATGATATAAACAGAAAACTTGCGTTTATTAAAGATAAGACTTCTATAAAAGTAGAAAATATTGCTTCATTTGAAGAGCCAAACTTATCAAAAGATGAAGAAAAATTTAAAAAATTATGGAATAGATTCTTTAAATCTGTAAGTATAGAATCTAGAAAAAATGAGAAACTTCAAAAAACTCTTGTACCTTTACTTTATAGAACTTATATGACAGAGTTTAAAAGCTAAATTACTGCTTTAAAATTATATTGATAATCATTATTAATTGTTGTTAAAGTTTATATTATATATTATTTTATTGTTTAATAAAAATTTACTAAATAAAGCTATTAAGTTACACAAAATGTATACTAATAATTTTTTAGTTCTATTAAAATGATAAAACAATTAAAAAAGGATTAAAAATGCAAGATATACCACAAATTTTAATGATTATCGTTTCACTTTCAGTAGTTAGTTTAGTCTCTTCAATCTTTTTTATAAAAACTAAAGTAAACAACAAATAAAGGAAAAACCATGGAAAATTTAATTCAACTTTCAATTTTATCAGTAACTTGGCTTGCTGCACATTTTAATATTTTGCTAATTTTACAATAAAGTATATTTGTATGATTAGAAATATTTTATTTATTGTTGTGCTGTTTATCTTTACGGGGTGTTTTACAAAACATCCCCACTTAAAAACTGTAGATAGTGTAAATATAAACAAGTACTTAGGCACATGGTATGAGATTGCAAGATATGAGCATTTTTTTGAAAAAGGATGTAAAAATGTAACTGCTAATTACTCTTTAAATGAAGATAATAGTTTAAAAGTAATAAACAAATGTACTAAAATAGATACAAATAAAAAAAGCAGTGCAACTGGCATAGCTTATTCTACAAATGAATCTAATAGCAAATTAAAGGTAAGTTTTTTTAGACCTTTTTATGGTGATTATTGGGTTTTGATGCTTGATGATTCTTATAAGTATGCGGTTGTAGGAACTCCTTCAAGGGAGTATTTATGGATTTTATCAAGAACACCAAAATTAGATAAAAATATTACAAATGAAATTTTAGAAAAACTTCCAAAATTAGGCTTTGCTACAAATAAATTAATTTGGACTATACAAGAGTAATTATGGAAAAAAGAAAAATAGATAAAGTGATTCTAAAAAAAAGACCTCTTGATAAAGATATGCAAGAGTACGATTTAAATAGACTTATTGAAATGGCATGGCAAGATAGAACAACCTTTGATGCTATTTATTTACAATATGGATTAACAGAAAACCAAGTAAAAAACAAAATGAGAAAATTAATTAGTAAAAAAGCTTATGATAGATGGAGAAAAAGAGTACAAAATAAAGCTACTAAACACAAAAAAAAGCTTTATCATAAGCCAGATAGATTTCAAGGTCCATGGTGATTATTTGACAAAATTTTTATACCAATAATTCAAATAAGCTGATATAATAAAATAAAAAGGAAGAAAGATGTTAAAAGAGTTAATTTATACAGGAATTGGAGCTACTGCACTTTTAAAAGATAAAGTTGAAGATGAACTAAAAAAATTAGAGGAAAAAGGTAAGATAGATAAAGGTGACATTAAAGGTTTTATTGAGTCTTTGGAAAAAAAAGGTAAAGAGCATGATGAAGAGTTCAAAGAACAACTTAAAAAAAGTATCAAAGAAGCTATTAGTGAATTGGGACTTGTTACAAAAGATGATTTAGAACAACTAAAAAAGGAACTAAAATAGTAACTTTTTTAAAAAACATCAATCTTTACTCATATAAAAGAGTTTATAAAGTCTTTAGATTTTTACTTACAACTTATCTTGTAATTAAGAAAAAAGATAGTTTTTTGGGAGTAAAACCTCTTGCTCCTAAAGAGTTTAAACATACTATTATTGACTTAGGAGCAAGTTTTATTAAGCTTGCCCAAGTTTTAGCTACAAGAGCTGATTTTTTTAGTCAAGAGTATCTTGATGAATTAAAAGAGTTACATGATAAACTTCCTTCAATGCCAAAAAAAGATTTTGAAGTAGTTTTTAAAAGAGCATTTATAAATGATGATTTTAAAGAGTTTAATAATGAACCTATTGCTTCTGCTTCTATTGGTCAAGTTCATATAGCTTATTTAAATAGTGGAGAAAAAGTCGCTGTAAAATTAAGAAGAGAGGGAATAAAACAAAGAGTTCTAGCTGATATTAAAATAATTAACTTTTTTAACTTTATATTCAAACCTTTATTTTCACACTATACGAAAAACTCAATTGAGTCTGTTATAAAAGAGTTTTCTTCAATGATTGTGCAAGAAGTAAGTTTAAATAACGAACTTCAAAATTTAAAGAAATTTTCAAATACTTATAAAGATAGTAAAATAAAATTCCCAAAACCTTATGAAGAGTTTTCAAGCGATGATGCTTTGGTTATGAGTTTTGAAGAGGGCTTTAGATTTGATGATAAAGAAACTATTTTAAAAAATAATATAGATTTCAATGAAATAATTGCCAATTTAGTTAGTTTTTACACAGAACAAATGCTTATAAAAGGTTATTTTCATGCTGATCCTCATCCTGGAAACTTACTAATCACACAAAATAGTGAAATAATTCTTTTAGATTTTGGAATGGTAAAAACAGTACCAAATGATACAAGAATTGCCATAATTGAGCTTATAAAAGCTGCAAATGAACAAGATTATGAATTATATATAAGTGCTAGTAAAAGACTTGGAACAATAGCATATGAAGCCCCTACTTCTGAGCTTGCAGTATTTACAAGTAAGATGTTTGAGATTTTTTCAAACAATAATTTAGATAGTGAATCTATGCAAAAGTTGGCTTTTGAAGTACTTGAGGGTACAAGGGATTTACCTTTTAAGCTTCCAAGTGATGCAATTTATATTTTAAGAGTTAGTGCAATTATTGAGGGTTTAGGAACTACATATATTGAAAATTTCAATGGAATAAAAGATATATTACCAATTTTACAAGAAAATTTACCAAAAGCATTAGGAGCTAAAGACTCTATTATTGAAACACTAATAGATGAAATAAAAGATATTCCTTTTACTATAAAAGATTTTAAATCTACACTAAAACAAGCAAGTGAGGGTGAATTAAAAGTCGAGATTTCAAAAAATCAACTAGATTTTTTAAAAAAGGAATTGCACTCATATTTTAAACCATATTTAATATCTATTTCTTTTATGATAACTTCAATTTTCATGCTATTAGTTGACAAAGATTTAAAAGAGATTGCAATAATATTATTTACCCTTTCATTAATAAAAATTTTATATAAATAATTAATTTTTTATGAGTTAAGCATAATTTTATGGTAAGATAATAAATATACTTAATAACTTAAGAAAACTATTCTAGTTAAATTACTAAAATATCTTTATATTAACAAAAGGGGTATTAAATGAGTTTTAATAACAATGAATTGGAAATTGAGCTTGACATTAAATCTTTTTTAGTTTCAGAAACTAATGAACAAGGTATAATAAAGTTTGCAAATGATGAATTTTGTGAATTTTCTGAATACTCCTTAGATGAATTAATAGGACAACATCATAATATCGTACGACATCCAGATATGCCCCCAAAAGCCTTTGATGAGCTTTGGAGCACTGTAAAATCAGGTAAAAAATGGAAAGGTTTTGTAAAAAACAAATCAAAAACTGGCAAATACTATTGGGTATATGCAACAGTATACCCCTTTACTTCATGTGATGGCACAACCGGCTACATCTCTTGTAGAAGAAAAGCCTCAAGAGATGAAATTGAAAAATACTCAAAAATTTACAAAACAATGAAGTAAAGGATTTTTATGAAATTTAAAGATTTATCAATAAAAACAAAATTAAGTATTCTTGTTTTAACTCCTATGTTTTTTATTATAGTTTTAGGGCTTTCTTTTATCTATCAAGAGTATAAATACAAGCAAGAGTATGGCACTTTAAAACAGATAATAAAATTTGATTCAGATATCTCACTTACTATTCATGAACTGCAAAAAGAAAGAGGTATTTTTGTATCTTTTATAAGTAGTAATGGTAAAAATTTTAAAAATGAAATAACAAATCAAATACAAAATAGTGATGAAAAAATAGAGATTTTAAAAAATAGTTATAAAACTTTAAATAAAAATTTTCTTGATAACACAAATCTTGAGCTACTTGAAGAGTTTTTTAATAGTTTAACTAATATAAAAAACAAAAGAAATCTTGCAAAAAGTATGCAAATATCAACAAAAGAAGTACTTGATTACTATTCAAATTTAAACTCAAATTTACTCAAATTTATTGCTAGAAGTTCTGCTATATCAAAAGATTCAGAACTAACAAGACAAATTCTTGCTTATTATAATTTTCTTATGGCAAAAGAAAAAGCAGGAATTGAAAGAGCCATTGGTTCAAATGTACTAATTGAGGGTACATTTAAAGATAATATGCTAAGTTTGTTTACAAATTTAATCTCTGCACAAAATAACTATATAAGTGAATTTGAAATTTACTCAAAAAAAGAAAATCTCTCTTATGCCAAGCAAGCTTTAAATGATTCTTCAGTAAGCAAAGTAGAAGATATTAGAGATATTTTAATACATTCACAAGATAAATTAAAATATATCATCTCTATTGAAGAGATAATAGGATTTGAGGGAATTATTCATAATATCAAAAATTATGAATTAACTAAAAATATATCTTATAAAAATAAAGTACAAAGCAAAATAAAAGAGCTTGAAACTTTAATAAAAGATTATAAAAATGATTTTAAAATATCAAACAGAGAGACTAATCTTTTAAATACTATACAAAATAGGTTTTCAAACTACTCTACTTTATCACAAAACTCTAATGATAGTAGTTTAGATAATCAAAAAGTTGTTAATGCAATAAAAGAGTTAAAAACAAAACAGTTTGATATTGAAGCTACATATTGGTTTGATACAATCACTAATAAAATAGAAATACTTAAAACTATTGATGATTATTTATCAAATAATCTATTTTCAATTATAAATAAAAAATATGAAGAAGTATCTTTTGATTTTTATAAAAATATAGTTATGCTTTTTATTGTTATTTTACTTATCTCTATTTTAGCTATTTATATTTTTTCAAATATTTCAAAATCTTCAGAAACTATTTATTATGGAATTGAACGATTTATGAAATTTATAAATAGAGAAATAAATGAAATAGAAGATATAAAAGTTCATGGAAATGACGAGTTTGGGAAAATAGCAACAATGGCAAATAAAAATATGAAGCAAATAAATGATGATTTAGAAGAGGATATGCTTTGTGTTGCTGAGGCTGTACTTGTATTAAATAAGATGAGACAAGGATATTTTAATTATAGGATAAACTCAACTGCTGCGAATCCTCAAATTCAAACATTTGTTTATTCTGTTAACAAAAGTTTAGATATACAAGCTTCAATTTTTGAAGATATACTACAAACATTAGAAAAGTATACCCATTATGATTATACTCAAAATTTAAAAGATGTAGATGTAAAAGGAGATTTAGATAAACTTCTAAAAGGAATAAATAGCTTAAAAGAGTCAATCACTAAAATGCTTGTTACTAGCCAAGATATAGGATGGACTTTAAAAAATAGCTCAAATACACTTTTAAATAATGTAGATAACTTAAATAGATCATCAAATGATGGAGCTGTAAGGCTTGAAGAAACAGTAGCAGCAGTTGATGAAATAAGTGAAAACATCTCTGCTACAAACTCTTATATAAAAGAGATGTCACAAAATGCAAAGATCTTATCTAACTCTTCAAACGAGGGTAAAGAGCTTGCAAATCAAACAACAAAATCAATGGAAGAGATAAATAATCAAGTTGAGGGTATAAAAGAAGCTATTACACTAATTGATCAAATAGCATTCCAAACAAATATTTTAAGTTTAAACGCAGCAGTAGAGGCTGCAACTGCTGGAGAAGCAGGTAAAGGTTTTGCTGTTGTTGCACAAGAAGTAAGAAGTTTAGCAAGTAGAAGTGCTGAAGCTGCAAATAAAATTAAACAAATTGTAGAAACTGCAACTTTGAAATCAAACGAAGGTAAAAAAATAGCCTTTTCTATGATTGATGGATATAACAATCTTAATGAAAATGTACAAAAAACTGTATCAATCATACAAAATATCCAAACTGCATCAGCTGAACAAACTCAAAGAATAAGCCAAATAAACGATGGATTAAATAGTCTTGATAAACAAACACAAGAAAATGCAAGTGTTGCAAGTCAAACACATGATATTGCAGTAGAAGCATCTGATATTGCAATATCAGTTGTGAAAAATGTGAAGAAAAATAATTTTGTTGGTAAAAAAGAAGAGTATTAAGTTATTTTAAAACACATTATTTATATACAAAAAACCTTTTTTAAGTGATAAACTTAAATAAAAAAGGTTTTTTATGAATATTGCAATAGTTGGTGCTGGATTTAGTGGATGTTTACTATACAATAAACTCATAAAAGAAAATCATCAAATTACTATTTTTGAAAAATCAAGAGGAACAGGTGGAAGATTAAGTACAAAATATATAAATGATAATTTTTGTGACCATGGAACACCATACTTTGAAGCAAAAAATCAAAATTTTATTGATTTTTGTAATAGATTAGTAAAACAAAAAATATTAAAAAAATATAAGAAATTTTATATACCAACAAAAGGAATAAATAAAGTTTGTTCTTCTTTAATAAATAAAGAAGATTTAAAAACAAATATAAAAATTACAACTTGTAAATATGAAAATAAAAAATGGAATTTAATCGACACTCAAAACAATATCTATGAAAATTTTGATATCTTACTTATTACAATTCCTGCTGTTCAAATTTTAGAGTTAAACATAAACTTAAATGAACAAATAAAACAAGATTTATCATCAATAAAATATGATAGTGTTTTCACTTTAATTTTATATGGTAATAAAAACTTGTCACTTCATAAGGGATTAAAAAATATCAATTTATTTAAAAAAATTATTGATAATTCAAAGAAGTATAATTATGATAATTTTAGTAGTTTTGTATTACATGCAAATGAATCTTTTTCTACAAAAAACAATGAAAAAACAAAAGAAAAACTAGAAGAAAAAGTAATTAAGAAACTAAGAAAACTTCATATTGAAATTGATAAAGATTTTATAATTTTACCACATCTATGGAAATATGCTTTTGCAAAAAATCATCTCAAAAAAGATTTTATTTTTGACAAAAAACAATCTCTTGGAATATGTGGAGATTACTTTTCTAATAAGAATATCGAAGCATCTTTTTTAAGTTCTACAAAATTAGCAGATAATATATAATATACATTTCTTAAATACAGTTTGTATAATAAATTTAATTTTATTACATTTTGTAGTTTTCTTAATAGTAATAAGAGTATACAAAAGTATACTAAACTTACTATCACATAAACTTAGTTATAATATTTTAGTTTTAAAATAAGGTGTAAAATGCTAGAAAAAAGTATTAGAGTTCTTGGAGCTTATGGAGGTAAAGGTGTTGATATAAATAACACCAGTATTCAAATAGATAAGCACACTACAATTGATGCAGGGAATATATTGAAAGGAATAGGAAAAGATGCTAAATATATTAATAAGATATTTTTAACACACTCTCATCTTGACCATATTGTTGATATACCTTTTTTAATAGATGCATTTTTTGAAAAAAAAGAAATACCTATTAAAATTTATGCTTTAAAAGAAACAATAATTCATCTAAAAAAACACCTTTTCAATTTTGATATATGGCCAGATTTTTCACAAATAAATCTTATAAATAAAAAATTAAAAGCAATAGAATTTATAGAAATAAAAGCAAATGAAACAATAAAATTTGATGATTTTTCTATTAAAGCAATTAAGACAAATCATACAATTTCTAGCTGTGGATATGTAATAAAAAAGAAAAATCATGCAGTACTTTTTACAGCAGATACATATAAATGTGATACTATTTGGGAAGAATTAAATCTAAATAAATCTATAAAAACTCTAATAATTGATGTTTCATTTCCCTCTCGTCTTGCAAATATTGCTAAAAAAAGTAATCATTTAACCTTAAAAGATTTACTAGAAGAACTAAAAAAATTAAAAAGAGATGATATTTGCATATACATAAATCATCTTAAGCCATCTTATGTAAAAGAGATAAAAAAAGAGCTTGAAGAGTTAAATAGCAAATACAATATTCAATTGCTAAATGATGGTGATATTTTAAATTTAGAAACTACAAAAAAACAAAAAAGATTAATTTATGAAAATAGTACAAAGTATCATTTGAAAAAAATATTTGAAAATATGACTAGTAAAGAAGATTTTGATAAAATCATACAAAAAGTTCAAAAAGAGAAAGAGAAAGTAAAATAAAAGAGAAATTCTCTTTTATTTTACGAATTCAACTACTTCATCAAAACTTAGTCTTAACTGATCAGATTGTTCATTTAATCTATATCCAAAAGGTAAAACCATAGCTACTTGATATTTTGTAGTATCAAGTTCTAATATTTTTTCTAACTTATCTTTTTCAAAGCCTTCAATAGGACAAGAGTCAACTCCAATAGCAGCAGCAGCTGTCATCATATTTCCCACTGCAATATAAGTCTGTCTTGCAGTCCACTCATAAATATTTTTATCACTACTTAAAGTATCTTTTAAATGATTTGCATAAAGATTAATATAAAAATCTTTTTTTTCTTGTGGCATTGGTCTTCTTCCAAATCTTTTTTCAGGCACACCACTTTCAACCTTAACATCTTCAATTTTTGCTAAAACAATTACTAAATCGCTGCATGATGTAATTTGAACTTGGTTCCAACAAGTAGGTCTAATTTTTTCTTTTAATTCTTGATTTTGTACTACTAAAAATTTCCAAGGCTCCATCCCAAATGATGAAGGTGATTTTCTAGCTACTTCTAAAATAAACTTCAAATCCTCTTCTGGTATTTTTTTTGTATCATCAAAAACCTTACAAGCATGTCTAAAATCCATCGCTTTTAAAAACTCTTCTTTAATCACTTTATCTCCTTATATTGATAGTTTTTCTAATTTATTAATTTCTACATTTTCTAGTTTATCTTCAATATTTACTAAAAACTCTTTGAAATGAGGTTTATTTTCATGTATTGTTAAATCCTCTTTACTTTCCCAAATTTCTATAAAAGTATAACTATTTTTTTCTTCTAAATCTTTATGTAAATCGTATTTTATGCAACCATCATCATTTGCATGTGTTTGTTTATGAAGTTTTGTAAGTTCATTGAAAACTTCTTTTTCAAACTCTGGTTTTATTTTAATTTTTGCAATAACTATAATATTTTCCATTTTTTGTCCTATAAAAAATTTTTTGTTAGTATATCTTCAAATTTCTTTAATTCACTATTTATATCTAATTGCGTTTTAAAAATATCATGAATTGCATAAGTTTGAAGTGGTTTTGCACCACAAAATTGAAAAGTTTTATGTACTGCTACATTTGCTTCATCAAGAGTTAAACCATCAAAAAAACCATCTTTATTATTAAATTCACTACTTGGGCAATTATAAGTTAATGAAAGCATATATTTTTTATTTGTCATTAATCCACCACTACCATATTTTTTACTACTATCACTTCTACTTCTTCCATCATTTACAAAAGTAACTGTATTATTTCCCCCTGAAAATATCTCATCCATATATTTTTTAGTAAGCCAAGGAACACCCATCCAGTAAACTGGATATTGAAATAAAATATAATCTGCCCATTTAAATTTCTCTAATTCTTCTTTTATATTATAATCACTCTCAACAACACTATGTTTTACCTCAAAATTATTATTTTCAAAAAAATCTTGTGCTTTATCTATAAAAGTTTGTGTTAATTTACCCTCAGCAATCTCATCATATCTTTGATGTCCATTTATAATAAGTACATTTTTCATAAATTCTCCTAATATATTTTGAAAATTATATATGTAATAAACTTAAATTACCCTTACTTTACTTTAGGTAAGTAAGGATGTTTAATATACTTTATGCTATAATTTCAATCTTTAAAGGATTTAATAATGTATTTTATAAATAATAAAGAGTATAAGTGCTCAGTAGCAGTTACTCTTGATATATTTAACGATAGATGGAAATTAGCTGTTATCTGGCATTTGTTAGATAATAGTAAACGGTTTAAAGACTTACATGAAGATATTGCAGAAATAACACAAAAAACTCTAACTGTAAAATTAAAAGAGTTAGAGGAAAAAAATATTATTAATAGAGAAGTTTTCCCAGAAGTACCACCAAAAGTTGTTTACTCTTTAACTCCAATAGGAGAACAACTTAAACCCGTTTTAAAAGAGATGTATAAATGGGGTATTAAATATGTTGAAGATTATGGTGAATTAACAAATGACAATCTGTGTGATGCAGAATTTAAAATCTCAAAATAGTAAATAAAATGGAAAATTTCGTTTTAATTATTATTGCTATACTTATTGGATATGCTCTTCAAAAATTTAAGATTTTTTCTCAAGAGACTCCAATAATTTTAAATCAATATATTATATACATCTCACTACCTGCAATAATTTTATTGCAAGTACCAAAACTAAACATCTCAATTGATATTATTATTCCAGCTGTAATTGCATGGTTTGTTATGCTTTTAAGTGCTGGAGTGGTACTACTTTTTTCTAAATATTTCAAATGGTCTAAAGAGATAACAGGTTCTTTGCTCTTAGTAGCAGTTTTATCAAATAGTTCAATTGCTGGTATTCCTTTATTAAATACCTACATAGGAGAAAAAGCTATTCCTTATGTAATTATTTATGATCAATTAGGAACATTTATAGCACTTGCAACTTATGGAACATTAATTACAGCTTTATATTCAAATAATAAAAAAACAACTCCTAGAATTATTGTTCAAAAAGTAATTACTTTTCCACCTTTTATGTCGCTTATTGTTGCATTTTGTTTTTTAGGTGTAGAGTTTCCACCTTTAGTAACTAGTATACTAAAAGATTTCTCTTATACACTTATTCCTGTTGCTTTAGTAGCAGTTGGTTTACAACTAAAATTTAAAATGCCAAAATCAGATTTACAACCTTTAAGTATTGCACTTATTATTAAACTAATTATTGGTCCAATAATTGCATATTTTGTAGCAGTACTATTTGGTTGGCAACACACCTTAGCTAGTGATGTATCAATATTAGAAGCTGGTATGTCACCTATGATAACAGCAGGTGCAATAGCAGCTATGGTTGGTCTTGCACCAAGACTTAGTACTGCTATTGTTGGTTATGGTATAGTTATATCTTTTTTAACTACATATGTAATTTCAAGGATACTTTAAATCCAATAAGTTGGATAATGCCTTTTTTCATTTTGCGATAGGTTATTTACAAATAGTGCTACAAGTAGCATTAGTAATGCACCTATTGCAATTGGAGTAAAAGGATACAACCATCCTAATTCTTGAATTTGATTACTACCTATTACATAAATAAGTGCAGTTGCTCCACCTGGAGGATGCATAGTACAGCTATAATGCATAAGTAATATAGACAAAGAGACACTAAGCGCACACAATATTTCTAAAGAAAGAACTCCTAAAAAAACTTTTACAACACAAACAGAGACTAAAGCAGATAAAATATGCCCACCAATTAAATTTCGTGGTTGAGAAAAAGGTGCTTGTGGTGCTCCATATACAAGTACAGCAGAAGCTCCAAAAGAACCAAGTAAAAAAAAGCTATCTTCAATAGAGAACCATTTTCCAAATACAGCAATAAAATATATTCCTAAAAATGAACCAATAAACGACCATAAGATTTTACTTATTGGTTTTCTTGATTCTTTTTTTGATTTTGATTTCATTCTGTGAAAATATTTTTGAATCATATACAAGCCTCTAAAATTTTTAAGATTTTAAACAAAAAAATGAAATATTTGTATGATTTATATCAAAACTAATTAATTATTGTAATATTTAGCTGGCAACTTAGTTGCATTTAAAGTTTATTTGTTATACTCCAAATTTTAAAATACAAAAAAGGATATTTATGTCTAATCATTGTCCCTACTGTCAAAAGAAAATATCAATAAGTAAAGTCTTTTGTTCAAGAGATTGTAAAGACAATTATTTTCAAATGGTAGCAATTCAAATACCAAAACCTTTTATTAAAAGAATCTTTGTATTTTGCAATAAAGAGCAAAGAGACAAAGAAATTTCTAATTTTGCAAGAAGACATGGTTGGAAAGAGAGTTTAATAAGAAACAAAATTGACAAACTTAAAGAAGAGTACGGATACTAACTTCAAATATATTAACTAATAAAACTCTTCTTTTAAAATCTTTAGCTCTTAATTTTGTTGTAACACAACTAACATATACATGATTATTGCCAAATTTTTATCATAAATTATTAATTTTTCTTATTCTTTTACACAATCTAAACAAACTTTGTGTATCATATACAGATAAATTTTATATAATAGGAACTTATATGACAAAAATCTTAAAATTAAGTTTATTAGTGTTTTCTTTTCTTAGTGTGCTAAATGCTTATGAACCAAAAGAAGTTACAAAAGAAGAGATAAAACAAATCAATAACTTAAATCTTCTACAAAAAGCAGATATTAAAGTTAACAAAGCTTTTGATATGGGTAGTATTTATATACTTGATTCAATAATTCAAGGAAAACCTCAAGAATTATTTTTAACAAAAGATAAAAAAGTTCTAATTGCTGGAAATGTAATGGATGTAAATAGTGGTGATGCTATTACTTTACCTGTTGATTTATCAAATACAATTGGAAAAGAAGCTTTAACTTATGGAAGTGGAAAAGATGAGTATATATTATTTACTGATCCTGAATGCCCATATTGTAAAAAACTAGAATCATTTTTTCCAAAACTTGAAAAACATGTAAAAATTAGAGTATTTTTCTTCCCATTAAGTTTTCATAATAATGCAAGAGATTTATCTATATATTTTATGAGTAAAAACACAAATGAAGAAAAAATCAAAGCTATGCTAAATACAAATGCTGATTCAAAAGAGTTTAAAAATAGAAAAATCTCAAAAGATGAGTTAGCAAAACTTGAAAAGAGTTTAGAAGAACAGATGATTATTGCTCAAAAATTAAATATAAGAGGAACACCTACTCTTTTTAATAAAGATGGCAAAAAAATTGTTTGGGTAGAATTATTGAAAAAATACAATATTGACTTACAATAAAATAAACCACATTTTGTGGTTTATTTTATAAATATTTCATCAAAACTCAATGTCTTGAACCTATATCTTTATCCTCTTCTTTACCTGATAGCATTTGTGTTAGTTCATCACACTTTACTAATAAATTATTTTTGATTACAAATTGTGCTATAACTTTTACTTTTACTATACTTTCATCTTTTTTAACAGCTGTTACTATGTGATTTGTAAAAACATTTTCACCATCTTGTGCAATAGCCAAAAAATCAACATCTAAAGATTTGATAACCTCTTTTTGTTTTTTCATATGATTTATAAATCCATCATAATCTAAAGTATTACCATCTACATTTTGTATATAATCAAAAGAGATATATTTTTCTATAATTTTAGTATCTACACTAGAAGCACCTAATACTTCTGAAAATATTTTCTTTATTAACTCTTTTTTTTCATTTTTTTCCATAAAACTCCTTTTATTAGATTATTATACCATGTAGTAATAATATAAATAAACTTGAAACATAAAATTACTACTTTAATATCTTATAATTTTTTTCATTATCTTTCTAACGAAAGGAATTATAAAAATAACAGAAAAAAAAGCTACTATCCATGCTTTCCACCAAGCATTTAACAAAAGTAATAAAAACTCATTTGTAAATCCTAAGTTTATAATTATTAAAATAGCAGAAATAATAAATGACATAAACATAGTTACTAGAAAACTAAAAATATAAAATTCATATCTTTTATTTATCATTATTAAATATTTCCTTTATTGCAAATAAACCATTTAGAGCACAAGGAAAGCCACCATAAACTGACATTTGTATTATAATCTCAACAATTTCTTCTTTAGTACACCCCACATTTAATCCTGCATGAATATGTACTTTTAATTGTTCTGTAGCATTACCCATCACGGTAAGTGCAGCAATAGTTGCAATTTCTCTTGATTTTAAATCTAACTTATCTCTTGAATAAATATCTCCAAAAGGAAACTCAATAAGTAAATCTGCAAACTCTGGAGCAATATCCTTTAATGACTCAATTACTTTTTCCCCTGCACTACCATCTACTTCTTTTAACTTTTCCCAACCTTTGTTATATCTTTCTGATTTCATTTTATCTTCTTCATTTTTATTACCTCAGTCTCTTTTTCCTGATAATCTTTTAAATTTTCAATTGCTTTTAAAGTATAATCATAGGTAAAGTGCTTTGTTATAGATAACTCATCTCTCCATTGCTCATATAAATATAATTTTTTCTTTTCAAAATCTTCACATAAATTAAATTCTATGCACCCTATTTCTTTTCTTGTATTATCAATAATTGATTTTATTATCTCACTTACTTTTTCAAAACTATCCTTTTTAGGATGTAATGTAGCGAAAATAAATACTGTAGTTTTCATATAAACTCCTTTTAAATTTAGAAGATTATAGAAAAAACTAGAAAAATAAGGTATAAGAAAAGTTTCTATTTTTATAAGTTTTGTTCCCTATAAAGTAAAGGGGTAGTTTTATAATATTTTTTAAATTGTATGATAAACCATGAAACACTTGAATATCCACATGAGGTTGCTATTTGAGATACACTTTTTTGAGTATTTTTAAGAAGTGTTTTAGCAAGAGAAAGTCTTTTTTCATCTAGCCACTCTTTTGGATTTTTATTATATAACCTAATCATCTCTTTTCTTAAGGCTTTTGAATTAAGCCTAGTAAGTTTGCACATATCATCAACATTATTTATAATATCAAGATTTTCTTCTAAAATATATTTTGTTCTTGAAGATTTTGTTTGTATAATTTTATTTAAAAAAGCACTAAATCTTTCTTTATCTTTCGAAAGAGAATATAAAAACAATTCATCTAGTTTTAGTTTTACTAAATCAAGGCTATTATTTATACTAGTTTGGAAAAATTGATTTACAATATTCACACAATTATTTATGAAATGATCTCTATTTAATACTAAAACATCTTTTTTTTCAATTGTATCTAAGATAATATTATATTTTTTAATAAAATTAAATACATATTCATCATCAAAAAATATCAATATAGATTCAAAATTATTTTTATCTCCAGTTATTTCACTCATGAAATAACTAGATTGTGATAAATAGAGTATATCTGTACTATTAATTGTAATATCACTATTTTTAAGATGTAAAATTTTACTACCATTTACTAGCAAAATAACCAAATGCATACTATTTCTCAAAGACATCATATCTTTTTTATAAATAGATGATTTTGAGGCAATAACAGAGTCGTCATTTATTATTTGGTATAAGTGCTTATTTTCAAATATATAATTAGGTAAGGTAATAATCATCTATATTAAATTATTGTTTTTTAACAAACTCTTGTTTTAATTTTATTGCACCAACACCTGGCACTTTACAATCAATATTATGACCATCATTTCCATCAACAAGTCTAATACCTTTGATTTTTGTTCCAACTTTTATACCAGAAGAGCTTCCTTTTACTTTTAAATCTTTTATAACTGTTACATCATCTCCATCATTTAAAAGTGTACCATTTGCATCTTTTACAACTAAAATATCTTCATCTTCTTGTGTATCATTTAAAGACCACTCATGTGCACACTCTGGGCATACAAGTAAGCTTCCATCTTCATAAGTATATTCGCTATTACATTTTGGACAGTTTGGTAATTGCTCCATTTATTTCCTTTAACTTTTATTTGAAAGCGTATTATACAATAAAACGCCTTTTGTGATTAATTCGAAAATTTTATTGTTATTAAGTATGATAAATATCAAACTGTTTATCATTTTGTCCTAAGTTATATCTTTTTTCAAGTGATGCTTTAAAAGGTTTGCCTAAGAACTCGCTACTTAAAGCTTTTAAAGTTGCTTCTTTATCACTATTTACATCTAAGATTAGACTATTTAATTTAGATATGGTAAGTAAAGGTTCTTCTCTTTTTATTAAAATTAAAAAATCACTTTGTTTTATAGTTCCCTCTTTTAAAACCTTTGCATACCAACCTGTAAGACCACTATTAAAAATAAACTTTGTCATCTGTTTTATTTTTGTGCTTGCACTTAACTTCCAACAAGGTTGTCTTGGTTGAGTTATTTGTACTTGTGCTTCACCTATATTAAAAATATCTCCTACACATATATCATCTTCACAAACATCAGATAATATTAGATTTTCTCCTAAGTTTGCCACTTCATCAACTTTAAAATTTGTATTGCAATTTTGATTTATTGTTTCATAACTTCTTTTTGAAAACATAAATAGTGCTTTATTTTCTCCACCATGATGTTTTAAATCAGCTTGTTCATCTTGATTAAATCCTGTTTTAGTTAGAAAAGCTTCTTTTACAGGATGTTTTTTCATAGCAGTTACTAACTCTTTTCTTTTGCTATTTTTTAATGTAGTTGTTTGAACCTTACCTACTTTTACATATAAAACTTCTGCGATTTTTTGCATTATTCCTCCTTGAACTTAATTAAACTACTATAATAATATAGTAGTTTAAAATTATGATTAATAAAACTTCAAAATATCAAATTGTACATACCAAATAGCAATAGATACAAAATAACCAAGTAGTATCATCCATGCATATTTCATATGGCTATTAAATGTATAAATACCTTTTAATTTACCCATAACCCCTACTCCAGCAGCACTACCAAATGAGATCAATGAACCTCCAATTCCAGCTGTTAATGTAACTAATAACCAATTTGCATGATCCATATTTGGATTTGCTTTTAATATTGCTGACATTACAGGAACATTATCAACTATTGCTGATAAAAAACCAACTGCAATATTTGAATATGTTGCTCCTAAATAATTTGGCTCATAAATTACAGAAGCAAGTGTTAGCCAACCAACAAAATACAATGCACCAACAGCTGCTAAAATACCAAAGAAAAACATAAGTGTATTATTTTCTATTTTTGACATAGATTGAAATATATCAAAATGCTCACTTCCATACTCTTTTTTTAGTTTATATGAATATATTTTCAATAAAACCAATCCACCCATCATTCCCCACATAGCTGGAAAATCTAAAACTTGATGAGAAACTACCGCCATAACAATTGTTAAAATTCCAAGTATTATTATAGCTTTTGCACCCTCTTTCATCTTAGGAATAGGTATATTTGCATCAAATTCTGGTTTTGTATTTGGTACAACAAGAGAGAGTAAAAAAGCAGTAATCAAATATCCTACAATTGAAGCTGGAAATAGATAAATAAAATCTAGAAAATCACCTTTTCCTGAGCTCCATACCATAAGTGTAGTAATATCACCAAAAGGCGACCAAGCACCTCCTGCATTTGCAGCAACTACTATATTTATAGCACCTGGAACTAAAAACTCTTTTTTATGTTTTTCAATAGTTATTAAAACAGTTGACAAAATAAGTGCTGTTGTTAAATTATCAGCAATTGGAGATAAGAAAAAAGCAATAAAACCTGTTGCCCAAAAAAGTTTTTTATAAGTAAATCCTTTTGATACAAGATTATATTTTAATTTATCAAAAACACCCATATAAATTAATGATTCAATATATGTCATTGCTACAAATAAAAAGAAAAATATCTCTGCAATTTCAAGAATAACATTTTCAGCTTCTTCATGTACAAGCTTTATATCCAAACCATTTAGTATAAAATAAACTGCAATCAATAAAAATGTAAATATACCTACAAAAAGTGCAGGAAGTGATTTATCTACATCATATTTTTCTTCATTTGCAATCACATAATATCCAACAATAAAAACACCAAGAGTTGTTATACCAACCCAAGTATCGACTAAATTTATTTGTTCTGCATTAGTTGCATATGCAACATTAAATACACACAATATTAAAATTATAAAAATTTTAAACATAATTCTCCTTGATATTGTAAGTAATAGTATTAAAATCAACAGAAATAATATCACATTTTTTGTAAATTTTTTGTATTTAGTAGAAATTAACTTAGAAGTTTAAACTTCTAAGTTAATAAGTTATTTATGTAAGTTCTTTTAAACCCTCAAACTCTTTTGCTGTCATTGAAGGAACAAACTCAGTAATTTCGTAAGTTGCTAAATTTGCTTTATGAAAAGGGTCTTGTCTTAAAACCTTTTTTAAATCTGTTAAAAAATTCATTTTTGAAAGGATAACTCCACCTGTTCTTGGTATTTTTTTACCTGAAGCTACAAAGTTTCCTAAGCTATATTGTTCTTCTAAGTATTTAAGGTGTGCATCTAAATACTTATCAACCTCTTCTAATGGTTTTTCATAATTTAAATTAATTATAAACATCTTATTCTCTCCTCATTAATGTGTAATATCACTAATTCTAAATCTAAAAGCTACATAATACAGTTATTATATTTGGCATACAAAAATACTGAATTATTTTTTTAGTTTATCAAACTTCTTTTATAATTTACATAAAACTCAATATATTAAATTTTTAATTTTTCTTTAATCATAGTTTATATAAAGTTCAATTTAGTAATGATATTCAATACTAAAATTAACATTTGGAGTTCTTTTGATAAAAGAGTTTAGTATATATTTTTTGGCAGCATTTTTTGAGATACTTGGTTGTTATAGTTTTTGGATGGTATTTAAACTTCAAAAATCATCTTTTTGGCTTTTTATTGGAACTATTTCACTTATACTATTTGCATTTTTGCTTACAAAAGTAGACTTGGAGTTTGCTGGACGAGCTTATGCTGTTTATGGTGGTGTTTATATTATATCTTCTTTGGCTTGGCTTTTTTTTGTAGAGAAACAAAGTTTTTCAAAATATGATATTACAGGTTCACTTATTATCTTTGTAGGTATTAGTATAATTTTACTTGGAAACCAAAGGCTTTTAAATAATTAGATTACTCTTATAGTTCATTTGCTTTAAAAATTTTATTTAGATAGACTAAGATGATAGCAGACATATCTACGGAACTTACATCTTCGTCCATAAGGTCATACTTACTTATTCAATAAAGGAAAAGACAAGATGAATAAATTGAAAATAGGAGTCATTGGAACTTCTAAAAAAGTAGATGAAAAAAGACTTCCAATTCACCCTGAACATTTAATTCGTATTCCAAAAAATTTAAGAGAACAAATGATATTTGAAAAAGGCTATGGTGAACCTTTTGATTTTTCAGATGAAAAAATTATAGCTTTAAGTGGTGGTGTTGATACAAGGCATAATTTATTATCAAAAATAGGAACAGTAATAATAAATAAACCTATTCTTGAAGATTTAAAAGAGCTAAAGATTGGTGGAACACTTTGGGGATATGTACACTGTGTACAACAAGAAGATATAACACAAATTGCAATAGAAAGAAAACTAACACTTATAGCCTTTGAAGATATGTTTATTTGGTCGCCCACAGGTCAAATAGGAAGACACACCTTTTATAAAAATAACGAAATGGCAGGATATTGTGCTGTTTTACATGCTTTGCAACTAAAAGGAATAGATGGACATTATGGGAATCAAAGAAAAACTATAATCTTTGGATTTGGTGCAGTTAGTCGTGGTGCAATATATGCTTTAAAAGCACATGGTTTTAGAGATATTACTATTTGTGTTCAAAGACCAGATCATGAAGTCAGAGAAGAGATTTTAGATTGTCATTATGTAAGAATACAAGAAGGAAATTCAGATGATTCTCGAATGGAAGTTGTAGAACATGATGGTTTTGTAACACCACTTGAAGAACTAATTAGTAAAGCTGATATTATAGTTAATGGAATTTTTCAAGATACAACAAATCCCACTAATTTTCTAATTGAAAAAGAGAGTCAATCTTTAAAGCCAAATAGTCTAATTATAGATATTAGTTGTGATGAAAAAATGGGTTTTTTCTTTGCAAAACCTACTACTTTTAAAAAACCAATGTTTAAGTATGATACTACAGATTACTATGCAGTAGATCACACGCCTAGTTACTTGTGGGAAAGCGCTACGCGTTCTATTTCTGCTGCTTTAATTGTATATTTACCAATATTCTTAACAGGCAAAGAAAATTGGCACAAATCTCAAACTATTCAAAAAGCTATAAATATAGATTCTGGAACAATTCTTAATAAATTAGTTTTATCTTTTCAAAATAGAGAAAAAATATATCCTCATAAATCAATCAGTTAAATAATACTCAACTGTTGAAACAACTCTTATTTTTTTTATTTGAGGGTTGTTTTTATCTCTTTGTGAGATTGAAAATTGACCTTGTGAAGCTTTTTTTATCTTACCTAATTTACTATTTGAATCTATTGCAAATTTTTGAGCCACTTCCCTTGCTTTTTTTGTCGCTTCTTCTATCATTTTAGGTTTTACTTCATTTAATCTTGTAAAAATATATTCTGTTTTATTATTGTAGTCATTTCCTGAAAAAACAATACCTTGTTTTCCAAGTTTTGATAAAGATTTTTTTACATCTCTTACTTTATCAATATTTTTTGAATATACAGTTATTGTTTGTTTTGCATTATATCTATAGTTTATCTTCTCACTTCCATACTGTTGTGCAACTTTATCTGTAATTATAGGAGCAGAAAAACTTATTTCACTTTTTTCTATACCATTTGAACTCAAAAAATCATCTATTTTTTTATTGTTTTGCTCTACTGTTTTATACAACTCTTCAAGATTGTTACTAACTTGTGTATAAGAAATTGGCCAAATAACAATATCTGCTTTATACTCTTTTTCCGACAGACCTTTTACCTTTACTGTTCTATCATACTGCTTATACTCAACAACAGCATTTTTGAAAAAATACCCTAAAGTACTTAAACCTAGGAATATAAATATTCCTAAAATAAAAAAGTTTGTTTTACTACTTTGTTGCATTTGCTTTCCTTTTTTTACTTATAATAATAAATTTCAACTATTCATATTACTATAATATTTTTCTAATTAAAAGTCATTAAATAATTAATAAGTAATTGATTGTCTCTTTTTATAATATTTTTCTTTACTACTTTAAACCCATACTTTTCAAAAAAAGATTTTGCAGTAATACTTGCATCAACTCTTAATTTTTTCATCTCATTTTGTCTTGCTTTTTTAAAAATATAAAGTAACAATGCTTTTCCAACACCTTTTCCTTGATACTCATGATGTACATAAAAGCAATCAATATAATCTTCATAAAACTCTGCAAAACCAACTAACTTTTTACCATCTATAGCTAAATACGGTTTTGTTTTATCTAATCTTTTCTCCCAAGCCTCATAATCAATATCTAACTTTGCCCAAGCATTTAACTGCTCTTTTGTATAATCTTTATTGCATGTTTTGTGAATGCTGTTTGTAAATAGTTCAGGTATTTGCTTTGAATAGTTTTTATTGTAATTTATTATTTGCATTTTATTTTTTTCTATGACCATTTTTTAATCAAATTATCAATAAATTCTGATAGTTCTTCATCTTTTTTATAACTCTTTGCTTCTTCTATAATCTCATCTTTTGCTTTTACACATAGTTCATAAAGTTCTTTAACCTCTTTTGCTGTCAAATCACAAAATTCTATACCAAACCTTAGAAGTTGCTTTTCTTTCCACCATTTTTTACTTCCTAAAAGATGAAGTGCTGGTATATCATTTTTGATATACACTGTTGTAGTTACCACATCATAAGCAGGAGCCAATCTTATATTTGAAATATCTTCATAAATCAAGCCAAAGTTTTTAAGGTGAGCATCTCCATTTTTTAATAAAAAATTTATAACTATCATTTTAAAAAAGTTTGATAAAGACTCTTTTTTATATTTGGGTGATACAAAAGTCTTTATGGTTTTTGCTATTTGTTCATAAGTCCCTTCATATTTGTCATCACGATTTTTCCCAAAAAGTACGCACATATCTTCAAAACCTAAATAAGTGTTGTCCTCTTTTATATCAAATCTTTTCATGATAAAAAGTTTTCTATCTTGGGATAAATAAAATTCAGGTACGCAAATATTTGCTTTTTGAACAACTCTCATACACAAGTATTCATTAAGCGCTAGTTCTTGGTACTCTTCACCCCAAGACTTTACAATATAATCTTCAAGTTTTAATGTAGCTTTGTTTTCTATTTGAGCTAAAACCTTTGGTTGAACTCCAGAAATTGGTGAATTTAAAGCAAATCTAGATACCAGTTCATCAAACAGTTTTTCATTTGAAGAATGAAGTAAATCATCTAAAACAAGAGGTTTTAACTCTACTTTTAAATCTTGTTCATAAGAAACTCTTCCTTTTATACTTGGTGACATAAGTTTTAATAAACCAGAATCATCAGTCTTTGTGAACTTTGAAAAATGCTTTTTGATTATAGATAATAAATAACCCTCAGGTAAGTGCATTTCAAATAGAGGATGAAGATTTTTACTATTCCAAGATTTAGCACGAACAGGCATAGTAAGTGAGATAAACTCTTTTTTATCTTCAGTTTTATAAGAAAAAATATACTCATTTTCTTCAAAGGACAAAATACCTGATACTTTAGAATCAACCTTTACAGTTAAAAAATCATTCATTTCTCAAATCCTCTAAAGTAGGAAATAGACTTTTTTGTTTAATACAAAATTCATACCCCAAATAATCAAGTATTTGCATAACTTTTTTTATCCCCACATCCACACCTCTTCCATTTTCTAGTGAAGAAAGTGTCGCTCGTGAAATTTTTAAATCATCACAAATCTTTGATTGAGATATAGAGTTTTCTTTTCTATATTTTTTTATTTCTAATCCTAGTTCTTTTAAATCCATTTTATCTCTTTTGTAAAATATATTAGACATTTTATAATTTTATTTATATTTTGTCAAATATATTATACAAATGATACAACTAATTTTTTTGAGTTGTTAGTTGTTAAAGAAGAATATAGAAAAAGCTTTTTTCATAATCGTCTATTTTACTCATGCAATAATTTCATTACTTGAATTGGATTTGCCAAGCCTTTAATTGCTCTTTTGTATACTCTTTATTGCATGTTTCATGAATAGTATTGGTAAAAAGTTCTGGGATCTCTTTTTTATATTTTTTATCATATTGTATTATTTGCATTTAACTCCTTTAACTCATAAAAATCATCTACACCTTTTGTGATAGAATAAATCCTTGCTTTTATATTTTTTACAAAAGTTTTATCATGACTTACAACAATTAGAGTGTTTTGATACTCTTTTAAGGCTTGTTCTAAAGATTGTATTGAATCTATATCCATATGATTGGTTGGTTCATCTAATATTATAAGTTGTATATTATCCAATAAAGCCTTTGCAATAAAAAGTTTTCTAAGCTCTCCAGAACTTACATTTTCATTGTTTAAGAGATTTTTAGGATTTGAAGACAACCTTTGAATGAGAGTAAAAAGTTCACCTTTTTTTTCATTGTTCAAACTTTTTATTGCTTCAAAAAGATTCTCTTTTTGTTTTAAGTCTATTTCTTGGGGAAGATACAAAAAGTTTTTAAGAGATGTTATTTTTGAAATAAGTAGTTTTAAAAAACTGCTTTTCCCCACTCCATTTTCACCTATTATTGCTATTTTATCACCTTTATTTAAAGATAGATTTTCAACTTTTAAAATCTTTTTTTCACCTAAAGGTAATTGACCTTTTTGCAAAAGAAAAGAGAAGTTCTCTTTTTTACTGTTTTTATCTTTTATAGTAATACCTTTGTCAAAACTTTTTTCTATTTCATTTCTTCTAGAGGACAATTCTTGGGCTTTTTTAGAAAAACTTGTCACAAGTTTTGACTCAGATTTATCTTTTCCTGTAAGTTTTGCTAAGTTTATCTTCTCTTTTAAACTTTTGTCTTTTGTATTTACATTTCTCTTAGATAATCTGCTTTTAGATTGGGAAACTTTCTCTTTTTGTGCTTGAATATTGTTTTGTAGTTTTTTCACTTTATTGTTTATATTATCATTCTCTTTTTGCAAAAAGTTAAAATATAAATCTAACTCTTCTGTTGCCTTTTGGAAAGTGGTTTTATAGTTATAGATTTTTTTATTTTTTATGATAACTGTGTTATTACACAAAGAGTTAAAAAGTTCTCTATCATGGCTTATTAAAATACCAATACCTTTAAAGTTTTTCAAACTGTTTATCAATATCTCTTTTGTTTTTATATCCAGATGATTACTTGGTTCATCAAGTAATAAAACATCAGGTTCTAAAAAAAGAGCAATCGCTATTTGTATGCGTTTTCGCTCCCCAAAACTTAGAGTTTCCCACCTATAAAACCACTCATCTTCTATGTGAAGCAACTCTTTTAGCTTAAATGTTTTTGTATTGTATGTGTAAATAAAATCATCAAAACCATTTGGTTTTTCATGAAGTTCTTGTTCACAATAATAGCCCAATTCATTGCCAATGATATTTCCCTCTTGAGGTTTTAAGCTTTTGGCAATAAGTTTAAAAAGTGTGGTTTTACCTGAACCATTTGAGCCAACTAAACAGCTCCAACCCTTTTCAAAACTCAAATTAAGATTTGAAAATATTTCACTGCTTGTGTATTTAAAAGTAAGATTATTTATTTGTAGATATTGCATATAAATTCCTACTAATAAATTTTGTATAATTACAAGTAAAGAGATAAGTAAGATGATCACATTTTTTTTAGATCAATGATAGAACTTATTATGAAGTTTTATTAAATCTCCAAGGAGTCTATCACTTACTTCAAATCCCAATAGGTTGATTAAGCTTAGAG
>NZ_JBSRRO010000013.1:0-55188 GCF_055140965.1 Malaciobacter sp. | reverse complement strand
TACATAAAAATGAGTACTTCAAAAATCAAACATTGGCAAGAAAGAATATCTCTTGCAATGTTCTTTTAAAATTCAGTGTTAATAAACTATTGCCTTTTTAAAATTACCTTTCAATTTAAGCTATTCTTTATAGGATTGCTTTTTATAAAAATATTCCATCTACATAATACCATTTGCCATCTACTTTTAAAAATCTACTTTTTTCTGTAAATGAAGCATCTAAGTTATTTTGATATAAAGTAGCTTTAAACGTAACAAAACTCTCTTCTTTACCATCAATACTTTCTAAAATTTCGCAATTTTGAAAATCAGTATAAGAACAAAAATTTAAAATATCATTTTGCCATCTTTTTCTATTTTGAGTAAATTCAGGGTTATTAAAATGAGTAGTATCAATAATATAGTCAATTTTACATAAAGCAAAAGCACTATATCTTGAACGCATTAGCTCCAATGCAGTCTTTGCAGGTTTACCATCATGAAGCTCTTTACAGCATTTTTTATATTTTTTATCACTTCCACATATGCATTTAGAATTTATTGATATTTTCAAAGGTATCCTTGTGAATTAATATAAACATTATTCTATCACAAGTTATTTAAATTATAAAAGTTATACAAAAGTAAAACTACTTTTGTATAACTTGAATCTTATTTTGAGTTATATTCCTTGCTATTTTTTATTTTTAAAACAAGTTTATCTCCAAAACCTCTAATCTTTTTTAAATCACTAAGATCATTTATTTTATTTGATTTTCTATAATCAATAACTGCTTGAGCTTTTTTCTCACCAATTCCTTTTATAGACATTAACTCTTGTTTACTTGCAGTATTAAAATCCATACTTGCTAACATAAAAGCAAAAGATAACAACAAACCTAAAAATATTTTTTTCATAATTTCCCCTTTATAAAAATAATAAATTTAATTATATCATAATAATATTAAAAATTATTGTTAAAGCTTTTTTTTATCTTTTACCTTTTTGATATTTTTATTTGGTTTTTTATAAAGTGTATTTGAAAATATTAACTCAAGTGCATAGTATGTAAGTGGTATTGTCATAATACTAATAAATATTATATATACTAAATCTATTTTTTATCCTTTTTAAAATTTAAAGTATTGATTATACTTTATTCTTTTATAATTTAGCCAAAATTATGTATTATATAAATATAAATTTTAAGGAGAGTGTATGAATGAAATGAAATTATCACTAGAACTTTTCTCAGCAGGAGTTTCTATAATAATAGTAGTAGCTATATTCATAAAAGTTTTTCAATACAAACAGAAGTTAGATGTTTTAAAAGAGTTAGATAGAAGAAAAGATATGTTCAAACTAACAAAAGAGGATAAACAGTATATTGCTTCAAACTTAAAAGAGTACAAAGAAAAACTTGTTAAAGTTGAGGGCTTGACTAGATTACTATTCCCAATTCTTATAACAATTGGTGCTATACTTTTTTTAATTTTTTCTTTTGAAGAGACTTTAATTCACTTAAATGTAATTGTTGTTGCATATATTTATCTTCAAATACATAGAATTCATACAAGAAATTATACTAAATTCTTAGAAGAATTAAGTAAATAATTGCTGTATATTTACCATGAAATAGTTTGTTTATTTATACTTTTTAATATTTCATTTGTTTTGCTAAAGTGCTTGCATCCAAAAAAGCCTCTATATGCAGATAAAGGACTTGGATGTGGGGCAGTTAGTATGTGATGCTTTGAAGCATCAATTAATTTAGTTTTTGAAATAGCAGGTGCTCCCCAAAGTAAAAATATAACATCTTTACAATTCTCATTTATATGTTTTATAATATTATCTGTAAAAATCTCCCAGCCTAATTTATGATGTGATTTTGGTTTTGATTTTTCAACCGTTAAAATTGTATTTAAAAGCAATACTCCTTGTTTTGCCCAAGAAGTCAAATCTCCATCTTTACAAATTGAATCATTTTGTAAATCTTCTTTAATCTCTCTTAGTATATTTACCATTGAAGGAGGATTTTTAATATTACTTGGAGTTGAAAAAGCTAAACCTTGTGCTTGTTTTTCTCCATGATATGGGTCTTGTCCCAAAATTACTACTTTTAAATCATCAAAATTTGTTAGAGAAAAAGCTTTGAATATACTCTTTTTTTCTGGAAAAACTATTGTTGTTTTATACCTTTTATCTATTTGTTCTTCTAACTTTTTATAATAATCTTTACTCATTTCATCATCAATTATTTCTTTCCAAGAGTTCATTTTTCTCCTTAACAATAACTATTCATTCTTTATTAATAATAATTTAAATACTATATCATAATTAAAAAAAACGAAGGTTTAAAATGAAATCATTTTTTATAGCAATTGGAGTAATTTTATTAGCTGTTTTTATAATAATTGCAACAAATGTTAACAATATTCCAAGATTAGATGAGAATGTAAAAGCATCTTGGTCTCAAGTACAAAATCAATATAAAAGAAGAGCTGATTTAATTCCAAACTTAGTATCAACTGTAAAAGCTTATGCAAGTCATGAAAAATCAACTTTACAAGAGGTTACAAAAGCAAGATCAAATGTGGGAAAACTTAATATTTCTAAAGATATGCTATCAAATCCACAACTATTTGAGCAGTTTCAAAAAGCGCAAAGCAGTCTAAGTTCAGCTCTTTCAAGGCTTATATTAGTAGTGGAAAAATATCCTAATTTAAAAGCAAATAAAAACTTCTTAGCTCTTCAATCACAACTTGAGGGAACAGAAAATAGAATTTCTGTTGCAAGAAGAGATTATATACAAACAGTAAAAGAGTACAATACAGAACTTAGAACTTATCCAGGTAAGTTTGTTGCTGCAATTTTATATCCAGAAGCAAAGATAAAACAAACATTTGTAGCCTCACCAAATGAACAAGAAGTACCAAAAGTAGAATTTTAAATGAAGAACTTTATTTATTGTTTTATCTTAGCATTTTTTATTTTTACTAGTAATTTATTGGCACAAGCTAATTTTCCCTCTCTTACAGGAAGAGTAGTTGATAATGCACAAATATTAACTACTTCCCAAATAAAAAATTTAACTACTATATTAAAAATGCATGAAGATCAAACATCAAATCAAATAGTTATTTTAACTTTAAAAAATCTTGATGGTTATGAAATTGCAGATTATGGTTACCAAATTGCTAGATATTGGGAACTTGGTCAAAAAGATAAAAACAATGGTGTTTTACTACTTGTTTCTTTAGATGATAGAAAACTAAGAATTGAAGTTGGATATGGTCTTGAGGGTGTGTTAACTGATAAAATTTCCCATGAAATAATAGAGTATACTATTAAACCAGAATTTAAAAAAGGCAATTACTATCAAGGAATTTCCAAAGGGGTAACAGCTATTATAAAAAGTATAAAAGGTGAATATAAAAAAAATAGTTTACCTCAAACTTATAAAGATGAATCTTTTATCTCACTTTTGCCTTTTGAGTTTTTAGGATTTATTACACTATTTATTTTTGTTTTCTTACCAAGAATAATAAGATTAATAGGGTTTTCTTTATTGTTTGGTTTTTTAAGTGGTATTTTTGCACTACTTATAACAAATAGTGGCATTGTATTTTTTATAGTTTTTCTAATTGTATCTATTACATTATTTATAAAATTTAAAAACGCTTCTTTTACAAATAGCTCTTCTTATAGTAGTGGATCAAGTTTTAGCGGTTCTTCAAGTTTTGGTAGTTCTTCAAGTAGCTTTAGTGGCGGTGGAGGTAGTTTTGGTGGCGGTGGAGCCAGTGGGAGTTGGTAATGTATTTAAATGAAAATGAAAAGAAGTTAATTTCTCAAGAGATTGAGAATCTAGAAAAAAAAAGTTCAGTAGAATTAGTAGCAGTTATTACTAAAAACTCATCAATGTATAAATATGAAAAAGTATTAACAGCTTTAGTAATTACAACAATAGTTTCAATTATTGCACTGTTTTTTAGTATAAACACTATTATTTTTTTTCAATTACAGCTTGTAGTTTTTACTCTTATTTATAGTCTGTTTTATTATTTTGAAGATTTAATTTTATATTTTATTCCAAAAAAGTATAAACATCAAAAAGCTTCATATAAAGCAAATAAAGAGTTTGGAAATCTTGGGATAAGAAACACAAAAACAAAACAAGGTATAATGTTTTTTGTATCAATAGATGAAAAATATGTTGAAATAATAACAGATAAACACATAAAAGAAAAAATAGATAATAAGTATTGGGAAGATATTATAAATGATTTTATAAAAGATGTTAAAAACAATGAACTATCAAAAGGCTATCTAAAAGCAATTAATTCATGCTCTAAAACTCTAATAAATAAATTTCCAATTCAAAAAAATGATATAAATGAACTTAGCAATGAGGTAAGAGAATTATGAAAAATAATAAAGCAATTATATTTGATTTAGATGGAACACTTATTGATTCTGTATTAGATATTGCATTATGTATGAACGAAGTGTTAAAAGAGTTAAATCTTAAAAGTTATGAAATAGAAGAGTACAACTATTTTTTAGGTGGAGGAATTGATGTATTAGTAAATAATGTTTTAAAAAATCCATCAAAAGAGTTGAGACAAACAGTTAGTAAAAAATTTCAAGAAGTTTATGAAACTACTTTACACTCTAATACAAAAGCTTATGAAGGAGTTTGTGAATTACTACAAGAGCTTCAAAATCAAGATTTCAACATAGGAGTTTTATCAAATAAACCTCATAAATTTACTCAAGGTTATGTTGAAAAAATATTTAAAGAATTCAATCTAAAAGAAGTTCATGGACAAAAAGAGCATATTCCTAAAAAACCTGATCCAACTGCTGCTATAAATATAGCAAAAAGTTTTAATGTGCCCTGCCAAGACACTTATTTTGTAGGAGATACAAAAGTAGATATGCAAACTGCAAACAATGCAAATATGATAAGTATTGGTGTACTTTGGGGATTTAGAGATGAAGAAGAATTAAGACAATATGGTGCTAAGTATATTGTAAAAGAGCCTTTAGATATTTTAAGTATTATCAAATAAAACTATTTGATAATACTTAGCAGAAAATTTTAAACTCTTTAAAAGGTTGCATATGCAATAGTTGCAAATGCAACATAAGGAGTGAAAATGCATAATAGACTTGAAAACTCTCTTGGCTTTAAAATAAGTCAAACAGCAAATAGACTAAATTATCAATTTGTTCAATTATTAACACAATATGATATTGCTCCAGAACAAAGAGCAACACTTGAAATAATAAGTAATGATAATGAAGTTAGCCAAACAAAAATTGCATCAATTTTAGGAAAAAATAAAACTACAATTTGTAGATCATTAAACTCACTAGAAAAAAAAGGTTTAATAATAAGAGATTGTCAAATAAAAGATAAAAGGGTAAATATAATAAAACTTACACAAAAAGGCAAAGATGTGCTTCAAGCAAGTCAAAATTGTGTAATTGAGTTTAGAAAAAAGATAAACTCTAATTTAACAAAAGAAGAGATAAATAAATTATTTGAACTTTTAAATAAAGTATCAAATACTATCAAGGAGGATTTTTGAGAAAATCAATAGGTCATATATATTTAATTATTTTATTAGCCGTTTTATCTTCAGTTGCACCTATTGCAATAGATACATATATACCATCAATACCAACAATAGCAACTGACTTTAACGTAAGTATAGAAAAAATAGAATTAACATTATCAATATTTTTAATAGGTTTTTCAATTGGTCAAATTTTTGGAGGAACTTTTTCTGATAGAATTGGAAGAAGAAAATCTTCAATCATAGGTCTTATAGGATTTAGTTTTTTTAGCTTTTTAATAATTTTAAGTTCATCAGTATATGAATTATGGATATTTAGATTTTTTGAAGCATTTTTTGGCGGTTTTGTAGTTGTAAATGCAAATGCTGTTGTAAGGGATTTATTTCATGGAAAAGAAGCTGCTAAAATATTTTCATTAATTGGTACAGTAAGAAGTATTGCTCCCCTTGCAGCTCCTGCAATTGGCTCATTTATAATACATTTTTATTCATGGAAAGCAGTATTTGTATTTTTATGTGTATACTCTCTTTTAGTTGCTTTATGGGTTTATAAAGATTTAAATGAAACTTTTACATATACCAATCAAAAAGTAATAGAATCATACAAAGCTGTCTTAAAAAATAAAATGGCTATGAAAGCCATGCTTACTTTAGCAATTTGTTTTTCAGGTTTTTTTATTTTAGTTGCAAAATCATCATTTATATATATTGAATACTTTAATATCTCAACTGATTACTTTCCATTTTTCTTTGGAATTAACTTTTTGGTATTAATGGCAATGATTAGAGTAAATGTGATGCTTTTAAAATATTTTACACAATTAGAATTGATTAAATATACAATAATTATTCAAATAGTTGCTGGGATACTATTGATGACTTTAGCTCAAGGAATATCAATTATTACTACAGTTATTTTAATTGCTACATATATGAGTATGATGGCATTTATTTTTGGTAATTCAACAGCACTTGCAATGGAGCATTTTTCTAAAAATGCTGGAGTTGCATCATCTGTTATTGGAGTATTACAGTTTGGATTAGGAGCAATGATTTCTTCCATTGCTTTGATGTTTCATACACAAACATTTATGCCAATTGGAGCTAGTATTGCAACTATTTCATTAGTTGCTTATTTAATTATTCGTACATATAAATTTAAGTAAAGAGTTTATTCTCTTTACTTAAGACTTACTCTACTCCTATTTGAAAAAACTTCTCATCTACTTTTTCATATTTAGCAATAGAACAAGTTATTTTTATTGCATTATCATAATCTTTAAATTCTTGTATAAAAAAATCTTGTAATTTTTTAGCATCTGCACTTCTAAAGATAAAATAACCAAGAATACTAGTTCCTCTAGAACCTGCTTTTTCTATACCAAAACTATCAAACTTCCAGTCAATACCTTTTGCAAAGAAAAATACCTCTTCAATTCTTCTAATAAGCTCTTCTCTTACACTACTATTATACTCTTTTAAGTGCACATAAAAAGCTACATTTGTATTAAATTGTTGTTGTACTAATTTTTTCTCACTTTTGGTTATAGGCTCACTTGAAATTTCAAAATTCTCTTTTTCTATATTCATTATTTCTCCCTTAAGCTACAAGTAATCTTATAATTATATACAAGAAATATAATTAAAAGCTTTATATATAAAGCTTTTGTCTATTTAAAGTAAAATTGCTCTTTATAATTAATTTTTATTATCTATATAGCTTCTACAATCAATACAATATCTTGCATGGGGTTTAACCCTTAATCTTTTAATTGTAATTTCACTATCACACATATCACAAAGTCCTGTATATTCACCTTTTTCTATTTTCTTTAATGATTTGTTAATTAATTCTAACTCTTTTAGTTGTTGCTGTTTTATATGAATATCTGTAGAATAATCTCTGCTAGCTGCTGCAAAGTCTGCATCATCATTTAAGTCCAAAGTATTTAGTGTCTCATGCTCTGTATCCATAGTTTTTAATGTTTTTTCAATTTTTTCTTTATTTTGAACTAATAAAACTTTTATCTCTTCAACTTGTTTTTGATTTAAAACTCTTCCTGCCATAACACATCCTAAAAATTTTCGCGAATTATACTTAAATGCAACTGTGTTGCAGGTAAATTTAAGACTATTTTTAGTTAAAATTTATTTTTAAACACTAATAATATAATTTAAAGTTATATTATTAGCCTATTATAATAAAGTTATTTTTGTATTTATAATCTAACTATAAGTTATTATTGAGAATTATTTTTAATATAATAAACTTCTTCTTTAACCTCATCAGCCATTTTCTTATAATCAAAGTTTGGTTCTTGTTCTTCTTTATTTAACCATTTATTTATATAAACTCTTCCATTATATTGTTTAGATTGCCTAATTACATCAAAAACTCTATAAGTTTTATCGTTTCCAACAAATGCTTGATATGCAATATTTCCATAATTTGAAGCAGGATTATAATCAATTAAATAGCTTTCAAAAAAAGCTGCAACAATTCTAAAATCTATCCCTAAAGTTTTAATAAGATAGTTTGCTAAAAGCTGTCTATTTCTATTACTTAACCAACCTGTTGATTTTAACTCCACGATACTTGCATCTATTATATCAATATGTGTGTTTGCATTAATAAAATTATTTATTAAACTTTTAGTTGTTTTAAAATTATAATCTTTATCTTGCAAAGCTTTTTTTAAAAATAGTGCATTTTTTGAATAATACATAACTAAATGAAAAAAATCTCTCCACAATAATTCAAAATATATCCAATAAGAAGATTCACTTTCAAAACTTCTTTGTTCTTCTTGCTTTAATTCATGATAAATAGTTCTTGCACTAATAGCACCAACACTTAAATATGCTGAAAATTTTGTTGAATTATCAAAACCTAACATTTCATTTCTTGTTTTTTTATAAGAGTGAATATACTGCATATAGTGTTTAACTCTTTTTAATGCTTCAGATTCCCCTGCTTTAAATTTTATTGCAAAGTTTGGCATTTTTAGATCAACTATTTCTACTTGCTTTGTTTCAAACTCTATTGATTTGACTTTTCTTGGATTTTTTAAAGGTGCTAAAATCTTTTGTTTTTGTGCTTTTTTTCTAAAATGACTAAAGCTTTTTGTATAATCAAAATAAAATGGCTCAATCATGGTTTGATTAAAAAAGCTTTTATGTTTATATTTTCTTAAAATATTTTCAAACTCTTTTTCATATGTTCCAACTTCTTCATCAAAATATATCTTGATTTCATACTGTTTACTTAACTTTTCTAATGCAATTTGTATATCATCAACTATTGATAAATTAACTCCATAATTAGTTAAGTCTTCTTGTAAGTTTAATAAAGTCTCATTTATAAAATTTTGTCTATATATTTGACAAGCTTTAAAATTATAGTTTTCACCTTTTGTAATTTGTGTACTATATAAACCTAAAACTACACTATTGTATTTTGTTGCATTATATAAAGCATAATTATCTTTTACTCTTAGATTATTTCTAAATATTACTATTGCTATTTTCATAACAATAGTATATTTAAGAGTTTAGTTTTTTAATATAGTTTTTATGTAAGATAAAATACTAAAGTTTTGCAAGAGATTTTCCAGCTAAGTATCCACTTGCCCAAGCAAAATGAAGGTTATAACCCCCTCTATTTCCAACTATATCTAAAACTTCTCCTGCAAAATATAGGTTTTTACAAATCTTACTCTCATATGTTTTATTATCAATCTCATCAGTTCTTACTCCTCCACCACTTGCTTCTGCATGCTTAAAACCTTGAGTATCTTCTATTTTAAATCTTAAGTTTGTTAAACTATTAACTATTGCTCTTATTTGTTTTGCATTTATATCTTTAGCTTTTAAATCTTTATCAATATTATTTAATTCAAGTAATACTAATGCTAATTTTCTTGATACAATACCACTTAAAGCTATATATGCATCACTATGTTTTAAAGTTTTAAATAGATTTTCTAAAGTTCCCAATAACTCATTTTTTGTAAGATTTGGGAAAAAATTAATAGAAATAGAAACATCTTGATATAAACTCAAAGGATAAACTGCATATTGAGATATATCTAAAATAGCAAATCCTGAAACTCCATATTTAGTAAAAAGAACATCTCCTGTAATCTCTTTTTCTTTTTGTTTATCTATATATAAAGATACAGTTGATTCTTTTTTTACTCCTTGTAGTTTACTTTTAAATTCAAAATTAGTATGCAAACCAACTAATGATGGATATGTAGGATTAAAACTATGTTTAAAATTTGTAGCAATTGATATACCATCTTCTGTTGAGTTTAATTGTGGTGCTGCTTGTAAACCACTACTTATAAGAACTTTATCATAGTTATCAAACTCTTTATTAAGTGATTGCAAAATAAACTTTTCATTGTTCTTTTTAATATCTACTATTTTTGTTTCTAATATTTGATTTATTCCTAAATTTATTAGTTCATTTTCAAGTAAGTTAACAACAGATTTAGCTTCATTTGATAAAGGATAAACTTTACAACTACTTTTTATATCTAAAATCAAGCCTATACTTTTACAAAAATTTTCAAAGGCTTTAAAGTCAAACTCTTTTAATGCTTGATTTATAAAACTTGGATTCTCTCCTATGTAATTATCTTGTGTAATAGAAGTATTTGAAATATTACATCTTCCATTTCCAGAAGCAAGTATTTTTTTTCCAATACCTTTATTTATATCAAATATATCAATATCTATTTTTTTATTTAATCTTTTTGCAGTAATTGCAGCTATAACTCCAGCTGCACCACCACCAATAATTGCTATTTTCAAATCAATCCTTGTAATAAATTGCTAACCAAATCGTTGGATTTTCTTCGCAAGTATATTTTACCCTATGTTTTTTATAAGACTCTATATTTATAAAATCACCTTTATTTAGCTCTATTTGTTCATCTTCAAACTCTATTATTGCATATCCATCTAAAAGTAATACAAACTCATTCTCTTCTTGTTCATACCAAAAATCTTTAGCACTTGCTTGTCCATTTGATACAATCTTTTCAATTTTTATATTTTTATTTTCAATTAAAGAGATAAATTGTTCTGCTTTTTTATCAATTTTTATATTTTCAAATAAATTTTCTATTTGCATTTTTATCCTTTATTGTTATAAGATTATAACAAATTAAACTAAATTTTCCACATATATAATCTATACTAATTTAATCAACTTTATTATTTTGACTTTTTTTTGAAATTTTTTAGCTGATATTTTTTTATCTTTTATTCATCTTTATTTATTTTATGATACTCTTTTAAACATACTATTTTTTGGTATCTAGAATAAGTTTATAAAAGTTTTTAAAACAAACTTGACTAAAATAATTGGCAATATTTTAAAGCCTTTATTACAAGCTTTTGATATAAACCCAATGATTTAACTTGACATTAAAAATGAAATAGTATAGAATTTCAACATAAAAATCAAAAAGGGAAGAAAATGCAAAAAGAGACAATTGCACTACATGCTGGATATGATAAAAAAGAAGGCTATGGATCAAGGAGTGTTCCAATAGCTCAAACAACAGCATATGCTTTTAGAGATTCAGAACATGCTGCAAACTTATTTGCACTAAAAGAGTTAGGTCCTATTTATGGAAGACTAACAAATCCAACATCGGATGTTTTAGAACAAAGATTTGCAGCTTTAGAAGGTGGTGCTGCTGCTATTAGTACAGCAAGCGGTCAAGCAGCTATTTTTTATGCCATTGTAAATGTAGCAGAAGCTGGAGATAATATTATCATTTCTGATAAACTTTATGGTGGAGCTGTTACTTTACTTGCTCATACACTTAAAAGATTTGGAATTGAAGCAAGAGTATTTAAAAGTAAAGATGCTAGTAATTTAGAAGAGCAAATAGATGATAAAACAAAAGCTATATTCTTTGAATCACTATCAAATCCACAAATTGCAATAACAGATGTTGAGAAAGTTGTAGAGATTGCAAAAAGAAATGGAGTTTTAACAGTTTGTGATAACACTGTTGCTACACCTGCACTATTTAACCCAATTGAATGGGGAGTTGATGTAGTTGTTCACTCAACTTCAAAATATGTAAATGGTCAAGGTACAGCAATTGGTGGAATGGTTGTTGAAAGAGATGGACTTGCAGAATTTTTTAAACAAAATGACAAAAGATACTATCACTTTACAACACCTGATGAGAGTTATCATGGATTAGTTTATACAGATGTTCCATTACCAAACTTTTGTTTAAGAATTAGACTTGCATTATTAAGAGATATTGGAGCAACACAATCTCCTCATAACTCTTGGCTTTTAATTCAAACATTAGAGACTTTAGCTTTAAGAGTTGATAAACACTCTGATAATGCACTTGAAGTTGCAAAATATTTAGAGTCTAATCCAAAAGTTAAAGCAGTAAACTATCCAGGTTTAGAATCAAACGAGCATCATGAAAAAGCTCAAAAATATTTTAAAGGTGGAAAAGCTTCTGGCCTTATATCTTTTGAAGCAGAAAGTTTTGAAGAAGCAAGAAAGATTATTGATAGTACAAAACTATTTAGTGTTGTAGTAAATATAGGTGATAGTAAATCACTTATTACACACCCAGCAAGTACAACTCACTCACAAATGAATGAGAAAGAGTTAATAGAAGCAGGAATTAATCCAGCAACAGTTAGATTAAGCATAGGTTTAGAAAATACAACTGATTTAATCGCTGATTTAGATCAGGCGATAAATAAGTAGGAAACTAAATGCCATTAATATCAACAAAGGGAGTATATGGTCTTATGGCCATGCATGAGTTAAGTAAACACAAAAAGGATACTCCCATGCAAATCAAAGAGATTTCAAAAAATGCACAAATTCCTCAAAACTACTTAGAACAACTTCTAGGTAAACTAAGACGAGCAGGATTAGTTAAAAGTATTAGAGGAGCAAAAGGTGGGTATGTTTTAGCCCAAAAGCCAGAAGAGATAAATATAGGTGAGATACTTTCAGTTTTAGAAGATGATTTAAAAATCATTGATCAAAGAAGTCAAAATCCTATATTAAATCTTTTCTTTGATGATGCGAAAGCAAATATGAAAAGATATTTTGATGTTAATCTTTCAAAGTTAGATGAATATCAAGAGAAATATAATCAATTTTTACACTATAGTATATAAATTACAAGGAGTTTATGATGAAATACGCAAAAAATGTTACAGAATTAATAGGAAATACACCTTTAGTACAACTTCAAGGTGCTAGTAAAAGAAGTGAAGCAACAGTTTTAGGTAAATGTGAATTTATGAATCCTACTCATTCTGTTAAAGATAGAATTGGAACAAACATGATTAAATCAGCACTTGAAAAAGGTTTAATTGATGAAAATACAACAGTAATTGAACCAACAAGTGGAAATACAGGTATTGCACTAGCTTCTGTTTGTGCAGGTCTTGGAATAAAATTAGTTCTTACAATGCCAAGTTCTATGAGTATTGAAAGAAGAAAGTTACTAAAAGCATTAGGTGCACAACTTGTATTAACTGAACCAGAAAAAGGAATGAAAGGTGCTGTTGATAAAGCAAATGAATTAAGTCAAGAAATAGAGAATTCATTTGTACCACAACAGTTTGCAAATGAAGCAAATCCAGAAATTCATAGACAAACAACAGCTAAAGAAATTTTAGAAGCAACAGATGGGAAAATTGATATTTTAGTAGCTGCAATTGGTACAGGTGGAACTATTACAGGAACAGGTGAAGTTTTAAAACAACACAATCCAAATATTCAAGTTATTGCAGTTGAGCCTGAAGCATCACCTGTATTAAGTGGAGGGAAACCAGGTCCTCATAAAATTCAAGGTATTGGTGCTGGATTTGTTCCAGATATATTAAATACAAAAGTATATGATGAAGTAATTCAAGTTTCAAATGAAGACTCAATTGAAGCTTCAAGAGCATTAGCAAAAGAAGAAGGTTTATTAATTGGAGTATCTGCTGGTGCAAATGTAAAAGTAGCTGAATTAGTTGCTTCAAGACCTGAGAATAAAGGTAAAACTATTGTTACAATTCTTTGTGATACAGGAGAAAGATACCTAAGCTCAGGACTATATGAATATGACGATGAGTAGAAATACTCATCCTCATATGAAAAACCTAAGGCATATGAGGAATTAAAATGCATGAAAAGCCCTACAGATCAATTGTAAAAACAGTCTCTTGGAGAACACTTGGAACATTAGATACTATAATTATTTCTTACTTTATTACAGGTAATTTAGTAATGGCTGCATCAATTGGCTCTATTGAAGTGGTTACAAAAATGATTCTTTACTATTTTCATGAAAGAGCATGGAATAAAATTCCATTAGGTAGAGTAAAACCTACACAAAATGATTATCAAATTTAGGTATGTTTATGAATATTATAGATGAATTAAATGAACAATTAAAAAACTCTTCTACACAAGAAGTGATTGAGTTTTTTTTAAATCAATACAAAAATAAAGTTGCCCTAGCCTCAAGTTTAGGAGCTGAAGATCAAGTTTTAACAGATATAATTTTTAAAATTGATAAATCTTCAAAAGTATTTACATTAGATACAGCAAGATTAAATCCTGAAACATATGATGTGATGGATGCAACAAATTTGAAATATGGTGTAAAACTTGATGTTTACTTTCCCAATCTTGATAATGTAGAAGAACTATATAAAACTCAAGGTATTAACGGTCATTTTGAAAGTATAGAAAATAGAAAAAGATGTTGTAGTATTAGAAAAATTGAACCATTAAAAAGAGCTTTAAAAGGTCTTGATGTTTGGTTTACAGGACTTAGAAGTTCTCAAAGTATTACAAGAGAAGATATGAAATTAGTAGAGTGGGATGAAGCTTTTAAACTAATAAAAGTAAATCCTTTGATAAATTGGAGTGAAGAAGATGTATGGGATTATATAAAAGCAAATAGCGTTCCATACAATAAGCTTCATGACAAAGGTTATCCAAGTATTGGCTGTGCACCCTGTACTAGAGCCGTTAAGGACGGTGAAGATATAAGAGCTGGTAGATGGTGGTGGGAAAACCCTGAACACAAAGAGTGTGGTTTACACAAAAAATAGTGGTGGTATATTCAAACCTTTAATTTGAAATATATTAAATAGTTTTTAATTTGATGGAGAGATTATGTTAGATACAAAAAGATTAACTCACTTAAAACAACTTGAAGCTGAGTCAATTCATATTATAAGAGAGGTTGTAGCAGAGTTTAATAACCCAGCAATGCTTTACTCAATTGGTAAAGATTCGGCTGTTATGCTTCACCTTGCTGTAAAGGCATTTGCACCTGCAAAACTGCCATTTCCTTTACTTCATGTTGATACAACATGGAAATTTAAGGAGATGATTGAATTTAGAGATAAAAGAGCTAAAGAGTTAGGAGTTGAGTTATTAGTACATGTAAACCAAGAGGGAGTTGACCAAGGAATTGGACCATTTTCCCATGGAAGTGCAGTTCATACAGATATTATGAAAACTCAAGGGTTAAAACAAGCGCTAAATAAATATAGATTTGATGCTGTATTTGGTGGGGCTAGAAGAGATGAAGAAAAAAGTAGAGCAAAAGAGAGAATATACTCATTTAGAGATAAAAATCATAGATGGGATCCAAAAAACCAAAGACCAGAACTTTGGAATATTTATAATGGAAGAGTACATAAAAATGAATCAATAAGAGTTTTTCCTCTTTCAAATTGGACAGAACTTGATATTTGGCAATATATATATTTAGAGCAAATACCTATTGTTCCATTATATTTTGCTAAAAAAAGACCTGTTGTAGAAAAAGATGGTGTGAAAATCATGGTAGATGATGACAGAATGCCAATTGAAGATGGTGAAGAGATAAAAGAAGAGATTGTTAGATTTAGAACTTTAGGTTGTTATCCTCTAACAGGTGCAGTTGAAAGTACTGCAACAACTCTGCCTGAAATTATTCAAGAGATGTTACTTACTAAAACAAGTGAAAGACAAGGAAGAGTAATTGATAGTGACCAAGCGGGGTCAATGGAAAAGAAAAAAATAGAGGGGTATTTTTAAAATGGCACATCAATCTGATTTAATAGCATCAAATATACAAGAGTATTTAAAAGAGCATGAAAATAAAGAGTTACTAAAATTTATCACTTGTGGAAGTGTTGATGATGGAAAATCAACTCTTATTGGAAGACTTTTACATGATTCTAAAATGATTTTTGAAGACCAATTAGCAGCAATTAAAAATGATTCAAAAAAAACAAATTCAACAAATAATGAATTTGATTTAAGTTTACTTGTTGATGGACTTCAAAGTGAAAGAGAACAAGGTATTACTATTGATGTTGCATATAGATATTTTAGTACAGATAAAAGAAAATTTATTATTGCAGATACTCCAGGGCATGAGCAATATACTAGAAATATGGCAACAGGAGCTAGTACAGCCAATTTAGCAATTATTTTAATTGATGCTAGATATGGAGTTCAAACACAAACTAAAAGACACTCATTTATTACAAAACTACTTGGAATTAAACATATTGTAGTTGCAGTTAATAAAATGGATTTAGTTGATTTTAGTGAAGATAGATTTGAACAAATTAAAGCTGATTATTTAAAATTTGCAAAAAGTTTAGGAATTGAAGATATTATATTAATACCTATTTCTGCACTTAATGGAGATAATGTAGTAAATAAAAGTGAATTTTCTCCTTGGTATCAAGGTGATACTTTAATGCACACATTAGAACATATTGAAATAGCAAAAGATAGAGATTTACAACACTTTAGATTACCTGTTCAATATGTAAATAGACCAAATCTTGATTTTAGAGGTTTTTGTGGGACTATTGCTTCTGGTATTATTCAAGTAGGAGATGCCATTACAGTTTTACCATCAGGAAAAAGTTCTCATGTTAAGCAAATAGTTACTTATGAGGGTAATTTAGATTATGCTTATGCTGAACAAGCTATTACACTTACACTTGAAGATGAGATTGATATTAGTAGAGGTGATGTTATTGTTAAAAGTGCTGAGCAACCTAACCATGCAAGTAGCTTAGATGTTGATATTGTCTGGATGAGTGATGAACCTTTAACAAAAGGAAAAACATATAATATTAAAAGAGCAACAACAACCACTACAGGAAGTATTGATAAGTTTTATTATAAAACAGATGTTAATACTCTTGACAAAGATGAAAGCACAAATGTTTTAAATCTAAATGAAATTGCCCATGCAAAGCTAGATTTAGACCAAGAGATTGCATTTGATGAATATAATCAAAATAAAACAATGGGAAGTTTTATTATAATTGATAGAATATCAAATAATACAGTTGGGGCTGGTATGATAAGGGATAAATCAAAAGAACAAGGTAAAAAAAGTTCAGAATACTCAGAGTTTGAGATTGAATTTAATGCTTTAGTTAGAAAACATTTTCCCCATTGGGATGCAAAAATAATTAAATAAATAGGTACTCTTATGGTGAAAAAAATAAATTTTGATGAAATAGAAAGAATAAAAAAACAAAAAAGTGGCTTAGATGTCCTTGCGGACATCTATTTGTATGCAGTCCTTGGTGAACCCTTACAAGAAGATGATATACAAAGACTTAAATGGTATGGATTAACTTTACAAAATAATGATATTTCAAATGCAAGTTTTACTTTAAAAATAAAAATAATAAATGCAAAATTAACACTTGAACAATTAAAAGTGATTACAACTATTTCTAAAGAGTTTACAAATAATAGTGCAAGATTTGTTGCAAGACAAAATTTAGAGTTTGATAATATTAAAATTTTTGATATTCCTGCTATTTTCAATCTTTTAAATAGTGTAGAATTAAATTCAATTTATGCAAGTGGGCATGTACCTACAAATATTATGTCTTGTCCTATAAATGGGTATAACCAAAACCAAGCAACAGATGTTAGTGAACTTGTAGAAAATTTAAATGAAGCATTTGAAGCAAATAAAAACTTTGTAAACCTGCCAAATGAATTGAAGATTTTAGTTGATGGTTGTGGTTGTGTTGATGAAGATTGTAAAGATAATGATCTATTCTTTAAAGCAATTAAGAGTTGTAATGGTAAAATTCAATTTAAAGTTGATGTTGGTGTTAATGAAAAAATTTATAATATTGGATATATTGCACCATCACAAGTTATTTCACTAGCTAAAGCTGTGGCTAAAGTCTATAGAGATTATGGATTTAGAGAAAATGAAAAACAATCAAAACTTGCAAGTTTAGTAAAAGATTGGGGAATTGATAGATTTATCAATGTCTTGCAATCTGAACTTACATTTAAAATAAAAGAGTCTTATGACTTTATAGATACAAAAAAAGATTTTGAAAACTATTATGGTGTATATAATAGTAATAAAGATGGTTTTAGTTTTGTTGGCTTTGAATTAAAAGATAAAAATATAAATGCTCAAGGTTTAGAAAAGCTATATACACTTTTAAATGAGTATAAAGCAACAACAATTAAAATTACTCCAAAAGAGAATATCATTGTTTTAGATGTACCTACTAAAAATGCGCAAGAATTTGAAAAAAAGTTAAAACAAAACTTTTAGTTTTTTATTTAATAGCTTTAGAATAAAATTTTTATAAAAAGTTGTATAATGAAAAGAAATCTATTCAGAAAAATTATTGATTCAAAAGATTTAAAAAAACATATTATTGGTCAACACAAAAATTTATATTTTGACTATACGGCTTCTGGATTGGCATTTGAACCAATAGAAGCTCGTATAAATCAAGTTCTTCAAACCTATGCTAATACTCATTCAAAAGAAGCTTCAATGGCTGATACTACTAGTAATTATTTTGAAGAAGCAAGAGAAAATCTTAAAAAAATGTTTGAACTTGATGAAAACTTCACTATTTTGCCAGGTGGCTGTGGTGCGACTGCTGCAATAAAGCATTTTCAAGAACTAATGGGAGTTTATATCCCCCCAGCAACAAAACAAAGATTTAATATAAATGTGGATAAATCAAAACTTCCTTTAGTAATAATTGGACCATATGAACATCACTCAAATGATGTTAGCTACAGAGAAGCTTTATGTGAATCTATTAGAATAAAATTAGATAAAAATGGATTAGTTGATTTAGTACATTTAGAAGAAGTACTTAAAAAAAATGAAAATAGAGAAATCATTGGTAGCTTTTGTATTGCTTCAAATGTTACAGGAATAATTAGTGATTATAAAGCGATTTCTAAACTTTTAAGAAAATATAATGCTATTGTTTGTTTTGATGCAGCAGCTAGTTCACCTTATATGAATGTTGAATGTAAATATTATGATGCTTTATTTGTATCTCCACACAAATTATTAGGTGGTCCTGGAAGCTGTGGCCTTTTAGTAATAAGAAAAAGCCTAATAAACAATGAAATAAGCCCTACTTTTGCAGGTGGTGGTACTGTTTTATATGTAAATAAAGATACTCAAAAATATGATGAAAAAGTAGAAAATAGAGAAAATGCAGGAACTCCTGGAATTTTACAATTTATTAGAGCTTCACTTGCTTATCAGCTTAGAAATGAAGTAGGTTTTGAATATATTAAAAATAAAAAAAATAGACTTACAGACTATTTTATAAATGAATTAAAAAAGATTGAAAACATTGTAATTTATGGAAATTTAGAAGCTGAAAATATAGGTATTGTCTCTTTTAATATAAAAGATTTAAGTCCTTATGATTTATGTGCAAAACTATCAAATATTTTTGGTGTTCAAACAAGAGCTGGTTGCTCATGTGCTGGTCCATATGGACATGATTTATTAGGTATTGAGAAACTTGATTTAGAAAATAAACCAGGTTGGGTTAGAGTATCTGTACACTATACTATGGAAGAAGAGGATATAGATAACTTACTTCAAGCTATCAAAGATAGTATCAAATGATACTATCTTTATTCACAGTGTAATTCTTTAATTTTATCTAGAACTTCAAAAACTCTAGTTATATCATTTTCAACTTCTTGTGCTTGATTTAAAATCTCACTATTATCTCTTCCTTGTCCATAATAATCAACTGTTACTTGAACTTTTTCATGAATACCTTTATGTAACTTTAATAATTCTTGCCATTCACTTGATTTAGCATAAGGTTCATTTTCATGTTCATCTATCCATTTTCCAAGTTTACAGTTATGATGATTCGTTACTTTAAAATCTGCCCCAAGTTTACATTTACAAAAATTATGATTTTTAAATACTATATGGTCTGATTTTAATCTATTTAGTGTGAAAATCATTGCTGGGTCACAAATTCTTTTCTTTGAATCCTCATTATATGTTGTACTGCTAATTACATTATTTAAGTTTTGCACCAAGTTTTGTGTATTTTGAGCCATTGAACTAATATTTGTTGCAAGTGAAGCATTCTCTTGTGTTGCTTTATCCAATGAGTTTACAGTATCATTAATCTGTGTAATAGCTGTTTGTTGTTCTTTTGAAGCATTTGCAACTTCTGCTATTAAATCAATTGTAGTTTTAATAGTTTCATCTAATTGGTTATAACCATTTAGCATTTTATCCGTAACTTCTTTACTTTGTTGTGCTTTTGTTGTAGCACTTTCTACTAACTCTTTAATCTCTTTTGCAGCTTCTGCACTTCTATTTGCTAAGTTTCTTACTTCTTGTGCAACAACAGCAAAACCTTTACCAGCTTCGCCAGCAGTTGCAGCTTCCACTGCTGCATTTAATGAAAGAATATTTGTTTGAAATGCTATTTGATCAATCACTGAAATTGCTTCATGAATTGAGATAACCTCATTACTTAACTCTTCCATAGTATCAACTGTTAAGTGAGCAAGCTTTTTACCATCATCATTTGACTTTGTAACTTCATTTGCATGTTGACTCATTTTTTGAGCATTTTCACCACTTTTATAAATAGTAGATGTTATCTCTTCAACTGCAGCTGCTGTTTCTTCAAGTCCTGCTGCTTGAACATTTGATGATTCACTTAATCTTCGAGAAGCTTCTGATAGTTCATTTGAGCTATTTGTTAATTTATAATTTGAATCATCAATTAGTGCCATTACTTCTGAAATAGTTGATTGAGTTACTTTTAAACCATCTAAAAGTGAAGCAATTAAACCTGTTACTCCATTTATTGATGGAACTTCTGTATCATATTTTGCATGTGAAAGCTCAACTAATGTATCAGAGATGATATTTAAATTACCTCCAGTTTTTTCAATCATATCATTTATAACATGGATTAATAAGGCAACTTCTTTAGAACTTGCTTCTTTATTAATTTTATCATTAAATAAACCAGCATTAACTTTTTCTATTACTACACTTGCTTCATGGATAACTTCTCTATCTTTTGAAATGCCCTCTTGTATAGAATCAAGGTACAAATTAAAACTATTTACAACATCACCTATTTCATCTTTATTTTTTACATCAATATGATTTGCATTTGAATTATTGCTTCTTATATTATCAATTGCCATTTTTAAATTTTTAATAGGAGATATAATATTTGCTTTCATATTAAATAATGAGATTATAAAAGTAATAATTAACGATACAATTAATATAATTAGTGCAACAAATATAAGACTTGTTGCTTTATTTATAGCTAGATGAACAATACTATTAGGTTTAGCAGAGATTGCAATACCTACTTTATTATTTTCAAAATCTTTTATATCTATATAGGTATATGTATATTTTTCACTACTTTGTAATTTTTCTGATAAAAGATTAGTTAAATCAATACTTTTTAAATCTTCTAAAAAATTATTATTTATAAATTTTTGTGAAATTAGATACTTGTTCCATAAAACATCTTTACTATTTATATTTGTAACAGCTAAAGATTTATCCATAAGTAAAATAAAGCCCTCTTTGTTACTATCAAAAGCTTTTGCAACTGAATTTATTCCTTGCATAAACTCTAAAGAACCAATATGTTCACCCTCTTGTGAGAATATAGGAACAACTGATCTTATACTTAGCCCAGCTTTCCCAACCTCAAAAGTATTAATAGCTTTTTTTGTATTATTAACTTTTACTACACTTTTTCTAAAAGAGCTTAAATCATCACCGAATTTATTTGCTTTCCAACTTCTTAAAAATGAATGATTGTCTTTAGTATGAATATGCACTTTAATATTTTTAAAAGGAGTATTACTTTTCATACTTTGTGATAGCTTTGCTAAAGCTTTTATTGCTAAATCTCTATCATTTGTAACTAATGCTTTTTTTATCATACTATCATTTGCAATTGAAATTGCATTTGATATTCCAACATCAAATTTTGCTTTAATTCTATCTTTTGAGCTTTTTGACAACTCACTTTTTATACTATTATAAACATCATTTGTTAGCTGGTTTTTATAGTAGTTTAAAGTAAAGTATCCAATAACTATTGATAAAACTGTTACACTTAATGAGACCAGTGTAAATTTCTTTGAAATAGAAAAATTTTTCATATTACTTCCCTTAAATTATAATTATTTCTGAAATATTATAGCTTCTATTCTCTTATAATAGTTTAATTAAATAAATTTTATGTAAACGTTATTTTTTTTCTATATAATATTTTTTATGAGATTTATGATATTTGCAACAATTTTTACAATAGTGTTTATTTTAATGAGTTTATATATTTCAAAAAGATTCATTAAAAAATTACATTTTAAAAAAAGATATAAAAACTATTTAAATTATTTCTTAATTATTAATATCTTTGGAATAATAGGATATATGATATTTAGAAGATATCCTATTGTCCCAAATGAAATATATTTTCTGTTAAGTATTCCTATTGGCATAGTATTCTTATTATTTTCAACAGCAATTATATATGATATTTTTTCTTATTTAATTAATACAAATATAAAAGATGAAAAAAGAAGGGATTTTTTTAAAAGAAGTTTAGATATTGGCTCTATTGCAATTGCAGGATCTATTAATGCAAAAGCTATGTATAATGCTAAACATATAGAAATAGAAAAAGTTGATGTTAAGATAAAAGATTTAAAAAAACCTTATAATATCGTACAAATAAGTGATGTTCATATTGGTGGTTTAGTTGATAAAAAATTTGTATCATCTCTTGTTAAAACAATAAACACCTTAAATGCTGATATCATTGTAATAACAGGAGATTTAGTAGATACTAATCTAATTTATGCAAAAGAGGCACTAAATGAATTAAAGAAATTAAAATCAAAATATGGTAATTATTTTATTGTTGGGAATCATGAATATTTTCATAAAGTAAAAAATATTATAACTTATGTTAACTCTTTAGGAATAAAAGTACTTGAAAATGAAAATGTTTATATTGGAGAAAAGAATTTAGGCTTTAACCTTGTTGGAGTTTATGATATCTTTGGATATAGCTATGGCTCTTATAAACCTGATATAAAAAAAGCTTTAAAGAATAAACAAAATTCACCAACAGTTTTATTATCCCATCAGCCAAAATATCTTGAGGAATTAAAATCAACAAAAGAGATTGATTTAATTTTAAGTGGTCATACACATGGTGGACAAATAGTACCATTTAATCTTTTAGTAAAACTTCAACAACCTTATATAAGAGGTTTATACAAACATAACAATACAACTCAAATTTATGTAAATAAAGGCACAGGGTTTTGGGGACCTCCTATGAGATTAGGTGCTAGTTCAGAAATTACTCTTTTAAAACTTACTTCTATTGATTAGTATCATTGTTTTTATTTTCTATTTTCTATAAAATTTAAAAACTTAAATAAAGAGTTACAATGACAAAAGAAAAATTTAAAATAGAAATAGATACTTTAAAGAAGTTTTTTGAACTTTATTGTAAAAATAAACATGAAGATATAAACTCTTTTACAAAAAATTTAGTTTATAAAGATGAAAATTTTAAAATAGATTTGCATTTATGTACCAAATGTAAAGAAGATATTGAATACTGTTTTCAAAGATTGCTAGAATGCCCACATGAAATAAAGCCAAGATGCAGAAAATGTCCAAATCCTTGCTATGAAAAATCTCAATGGAAAAAGACTGCTAAAATAATGAAATATAGTGGAGTTAGATTAGGCTTTAACTCAATAAAATCAAAGTTAAAAAAAATGCTCAAGTAAAGAAAATCTTTACTTGAGCTACTCAAAAAATAGGTGCTATTACTTATATATTATTTAATTTCAATAGTTTTTTTATGTTTGTCTTCTGCTAATTTTGGAACTATTACTTCTAAAACTCCATCATTATAATTAGCATCAATATTCTCTTTATCTGCATTTTCTGGCAGAGTAAAGCTTCTTGTAAATTTACCAAAAGATGTCTCTACTTTATAGTAGTCTTCTTCTTTAATTTCTTCTTTTGTTTTTCTCTCACCTGAAATAGTTACAACATCTTTATTTATATCTACTTTAATATTCTCTTTTTTAACTCCAGGTAAATCAACATCTATATGGTAAGCAAACTCACCTTCTCTTGTGTTTACCATAGGAACAAATCCACTTACACCTTCTTTTTGTGTTGGACTATAAAATCTTTTTTCAAATTCTGCAATATCTTTAAATGGGTCAAATCTTGTAAGTAACATTTTAAACTCCTTTTTAAAAATGATATTCTTGATATCTTTCCTATCAAGTTATTGAAATTATATCAAATATTTTTAGCACTTGTCAAGAGTTAGTGCTAATATTTTATATTTTTTTGAGCACTCTTTTTTATATTTATGTTAAGATTATTAAATTCCCGCTCCATATTCAAAAGTTCTTAACTCTCTTGGAATTATTCCTACTATATCGCCAATATTTAAACTTTTTTGTTTAAATTCATGGTGAGAAAGTTCTACTAAAATAGTTTTATGATTCTCTAAATCTTGTAAATCAATCTTTACTTGAGAACCAGCTAATTGAATATATTTGATTTGTGCTTTTGAAATAATATCACTATTGCTACTTGATACAATTTCAAGTTCATGAGGTCTTATATGATACTTTTGTTCACTATTTTCACCTCTTTCATGAAACAGATTTACATTTCCTAAAAAGTTGATGACAAACTCATTGGCTGGATTATGAAACACTTCTTCAGGGGTTCCTATTTGTTCTATTTTTCCTTTAGAAATCACCACAATTCTGTCTGCAACTTCCAAAGCTTCTTCTTGGTCGTGGGTGACTAAAATAGTAGTAATACCTATCTCACTTTGTAGTTCTTTTAGCCATCTTCTTAAATCTGTACGCACCTTTGCATCCAATGCTCCAAAAGGTTCATCTAGTAATAATACTTTTGGCTCAACCGCTAAAGCTCTTGCAAGGGCAACTCTTTGTCTCTGACCACCAGATAATTGCCAAGGAAAACGATGAGCAAAACCATCAAGTTGAATTAGGTCTAAAAGTTTGTTAACTTTTTGTTCTATTTCACTTTTTGAGGGTCTCTCTTTTTTGGGTTTTACACTCAATCCAAAGGCAATATTTTCAAAAACTGTCATGTGCTTAAAAAGTGCATAGTGTTGAAATACAAAACCAATATCTCTATCACCGATTGGTTTATTGGCTACATTTTGATTGTTAAAAAGTATCTCTCCAATATCGCTTGTATCCAATATTTCAAGTCCAGCTATCATCCTTAAAAGAGTTGTTTTACCACTTCCTGATGGTCCTAATAGTGCCAATAACTCCCCTGGAACTACATCAAGGTTTATATTATCTAAGGCTGTAAAGTTTCCAAAATATTTTGTTAAATTTTTTACTTCTATATTCATTAGTTTTCCTCTTTTAATTTCTTTAATTGTCTTCTTACTTTCCACTCTAAACTATATTTTAATACAAGCGTGAGTAGGGCTAATATGGCTAACAGTGTTGATACTGCAAAGGCTGCTACGAAGTTATATTCATTGTACAAAATCTCAACTTGCAGTGGCATGGTATTTGTAACGCCTTGAATATGACCAGATACAACAGAAACTGCACCAAACTCTCCCATAGCTCTTGCATTACACAAAATCACGCCATAAAGTAAACCCCATTTTATATTTGGTATTGTCACTTTCCAAAATGTTTGAAACCCACTAGCCCCTAATAAAAGTGCTGCTTGTTCTTCGTCGTTTCCTTGCTCTTGCATAAGAGGTATTAATTCCCTTGCAACAAATGGAAAAGTTACAAAAATAGTAGCCAATACAATCCCAGGCACAGCAAAAATTATTTGAACATCATTTTCAATCAGCCAATGACCAAACCAACCTTGAGCCCCAAAAAGCAACACATACACAAACCCTGAAATAACAGGTGAAACAGCAAAAGGTAAATCAATCAAAGTGATTAAAACACTTTTACCAAAAAATGAATACTTAGCTATCGCCCACGAAGCACACACTCCAAAAACCAGATTTAATGGCACGGCTATAAGTGCTGTGATCACTGTGAGTTTAATAGCTTGAAAAACATATTCATCATTAAAAGCTAAAAAGTAAGCATCAACTCCTTTTCTAAAGGCTTCTGCAAAAATTGATATCAAAGGAACTAAAAGCATAATAGTTAAAAAACTTACTGCTGTAAAAATCAACCCATACTTTACAAGCTTCGATTCACTTTGTGAACCATTTGAATTATTAAAAGTTTTCATATTGCCTCCATTCCTCTTCTTCTTGAACTCCATCTTTGAAGTATATTAATAACCAATAACATCACAAAAGAGATCAGTAACATCACAACTGCAATGGCTGTCGCTCCCACATAATCATACTGCTCTAGTTTTGTAATAATAAGCAGTGTACTGATTTCTGTTCTAAATGGCATATTTCCAGAGATAAATACAACCGAACCATACTCGCCTAAAGCCCTTGCAAATGAAAGGGCAAATCCTGTTAAAACAGCTGGAAAAATTGTAGGTAAAATTACTTTATAAAAAGTTTGCCATCTATTTGCCCCTAAACTTGAAGCTGCTTCTTCTTGTTCAACTTCAAGCTCTTCAAGTGCAGGTTGCACGGTTCGTACCACAAAAGGAAGACCAATAAAGATTAAAGCTATAGTAATACCAATAGGGGTAAACACTATTTTTAATCCCATTGGTTCTAAGTATTGCCCAAACCATCCTTGATAGGAGTAAAGTGTTGTGAGTGCAATACCTGAAACCGCTGTTGGCAGTGCAAAAGGCAAATCCACCATCGCATCAAAAACTCTTTTTCCAAAAAACTCATATCTCACCAAACACCAAGCAACAATCACTCCAAAAAAAGTATTTATCACTGCTGCAATCATCGAAGTATAAAAAGTAAGCTTATAACTCTCAACCACTCTTGCATCTGTAGTAGCACTGAAAAACTTTTCCCAACCCATACTAAAAGCTTCAGTAAACAAAGCTATCAAAGGAATAATTACAATAATACTTAAATAAAATATTGTATATCCCATCGTAAGACCAAATCCTGGAATTGAGGATTTAGGTCGTTTTAATATTCCGAAATTTAATCGCATTTTTTCCTCATTTATATTTTATTTATACTTTTGGGTTCATCAAACAAATAGCCTTGAAAATAATCAATGCCAACTTCTTGACTGGTTTTATAAATCTCTTTGCTAGAGACAAACTCTGCAACCGTTTTCATGCCCACTTTAGACGCAAAAAAAACAATGGCTTCCACCACTGCTTTGGCACTTTTACTTTTATTCATTTGTTGAATAATTGAGCCATCAATTTTGATAAAATCAGCTTGCAGTTCTACTAAATAGGTAAAATTTGAGTAACCCGTTCCAAAATCATCTATCGCAATCTTTACTCCAAAACTTTTTATAGTTTTTATAAAAGAAACCACTTCGGCAAGATTATCTATGCCTTCACTTTCGGTAATTTCAATCGTTAAATAATCCCCTAAATGATATTCATAAATCTTTTGAATTAAAAAATCCACCACCTCTTTGTCTAAAATATCAGAAATACTCAAGTTAATACTAAATTCCATTCTTTTATCTTCAAAGAATGCAAATGATTTTTCAATCACTTTTTTAGTAATTTGTGAATACAAATTAATTTTTTTGGCTCTATTGATAAAAAAATAAGGTGTTGCAATCTCCCCTTTTGAATCTTTCATTCGTACTAATACTTCATATTTTTTATTCTCTTTTGAATTAATCGATTGCACAAAGACTTCAAATCGGTCTTTTTTTATTGCTTTTATAATTTCACTCTCCCAATATAAATTTTGTTGTATCGATAAAGAGTTGGGATGGCAAATGTGATGATGTGAAATATCATATACCACGATATTGTGTTTTAACACTTTTGTTTGAGACAAAGCAAACTCAGCACTAAAAAGAAGTTCAGGGTAATTAACCGCTACGCCTACCCTCAAAGGAATATAAACTTTATTGCCATCCAGTTCAATAGGGGAGTATCCAAAATACCAGATGGCAGATTTAATGGTCTGTAAAAACTCCTCTTTTGAAACTTTTTTTGTTGAAGTTACAGCAAAGATATCTGCACCTAAATAATAAATCGATGCGTTGGCAAATCGTTTTTGAAATCGGTGTGATACTAACTTTAACAGCTTTTCACCAAACTCATAGCCATAATAGTGATTGATATTCCCAAAACCACTGATGTCAAAGATTGCTAATTTATTAAATGTTTTAGTGGCATTATCTTTTAAAAATGTTTTTCTGTTTGGTAGTTTTATCGTATTTATTTGTGCTGTCATTATATCGCCTTTTGATATTGACTTACTAAAAGTAAGTCAATAATACCTTTATGGTCTATAAATAGAGTCAAATACTCCACCATCATTAAAATGTATCTCTTGAGCATTTTTCCAGCTACCAAACACTTGATTTACAGTAATCAGCTTTAAATTAGGAAATCTCTCTAAATCTTTTTTATTGGCAAACTCTGGTTTATAAGGTCTATAATAATATTTTGCTACAAGATTTTGTGCTTTTGGTGAATATAGATACTCTAAATAAGCTTTTGAAACTTCATACACGCCATCTCTTTTAGCTTGTTTATCTGCTACTGTTACCGGTGGTTCTGCTTTGATACTAATACTAGGAACTACAATCTCTAAGTCCGTATGTCCTAACTCATTGATAGCCAAAAATGCTTCATTTTCCCAAGCTAAAAGTACATCTCCGATTCTTCTTTGTACAAATGTATTTGTAGAACCTCTTGCCCCTGAATCAAGCACAGGTACATTTTTGTATATTTTGCTTATAAACTCTTTTGCTTTTTTATCTGCTTTTTTGTATTTGGCAGAATTTTTGTCTAAATTATCTAATGTTCCTAACCCTTTTTTAAGTGCATACGAATAAGCTGCAAGATAGTTCCATCTAGCTCCTCCTGAAGTTTTAGGATTTGGAGTAATCACTTCTACACCTGGTTTTATTAAATCATTCCAATCATGTATACCTTTAGGATTACCTTTTCTTACTAAAAATACAATCGTTGATGTATAAGGTGCTGAATTGTTTTCTAATCTTGATTGCCAATCTTTTGGGAAAAGTCCTGTTTTGTCACTGATTTTATCAATATCATAAGCAAGTGCTAAAGTAATAACATCGGCTTTAAGTCCATCAATTATGGCTCTTGCTTGTTTTCCAGCCCCTCCATGTGATTGCTTAATTGTAACTTCTTGTCCTGTTTGTTCTTTCCAATACTTTGCAAATACTTTATTGTACTCACTATATAACTCCCTTGTAGGGTCATACGATACATTTAAAATCTCAACTTTTTTCTTACTTAATTCTGCTCTTGAATCATAATCAGATGCAACTGATAATGCAGGTATTAATAACGCTACAGTTGCCACTATTTTTAAACTCTTAACTAAATTTCTCATATTTTTCCCTTATTTTTTATACACTAGATGTGTGAATATTAAAGATTCTGTAAATCTCGCCTTTTACTTTAACTTATTTGATTTCTTGCTACACATATCGCACATCATGTTTAATCCTTGTTTGAGATAATTTTTGAAGGCAAATATCTATCACCTACTAGATTGGTGAAATTATAGTAGCTTTTTTTTTAATTGTCAAGAGTTTTTTACATTAATTTATTTTTTTATTTTTAAAATACCTTAAAATAGGGCTTTACTGAGACTTTAGTTTTTTGGCTATATCTTCACCAATAATAATATTTAGAAATTTCTCAGTATAAAGAGTATTTTTTGTAAAAGGATAACTATCCACATCTTCCAAAAGATAAATATTTTATCTTGTAACTCTTTTGAATTTAACTTGATATTTGAAAAGAAACCGCTCTCTTTAGCAACAATTAAAAAAATGTATTCATAGTCTTTCTCTCTTGTATTAACTCTTTTTTTATTTTTATCTATTTTGTCTATACACTCTTTTAAGATTGGAAAATCATAGTTTTTACCCAAAATATCTTGTTCTTCAAAATCCAAATCATACCTATCAATTTCAACTACATCACAATAAATGGAAGATAAATTAAAAGGATTGATCAGTAATATTTCACAATCCTTATTATAAGTTCTTACACTTTTTGCTATTAAATACCCAATATTTCCACTGGATATAATGATTATTCGAGCGGTATCTTTTTTGAGCAAAACAAGCTCTTTATTCAAATCTTCTTTAAAGTTAAGTTCTGCAAATAAACACTCAAAGATTTTTTTATTTTCAATATTAGTTTATTCAATGTTCAACTCTTCATTTGTTTGTAAAAGAGGTCGTTTTATTTGTACCGTATCAGGATATTTAAGTCCACTTCCTGTATTAAGTATAACCACCTTTTCATTTTGTTTAATCCAGCCATTTTTATACAATTTAACTGTAGCAGCTAATGTAGCGGCACCCTCTGGACATACAAAAAGTCCTTCATTTTTTGCTAATATTTCTTGATAATGTAAAGTATCTTCATCATCTATGGCTATTGCTGTTCCATTGGTTTCATAAAGAGCTTCAAGAACCAAGAAATCCCCAATTGCTTTTGGAACAGTTATACCATAAGCTATAGTTTGAGCATTTTCCCAAAACTGTGACTCTTTTTTATTTTCATTAAATGCTTTTACAATGGGAGCACAATTTGAGGCTTGAACAGCAACCAATCGTGGCAATTTTTCACCTATAAATCCTATTTCTTTTAATTCAAGTAAGGCTTTATAAATTCCAATTAGTCCTACTCCTCCTCCTGTTGGATATAAAATCACATCTGGCACTTGCCAATTGAATTGTTCAGCAATTTCGAATCCCATCGTTTTTTTACCCTCGATTCGATAAGGCTCTTTAAGCGTTGATGCATCCATAAAAGCATATTTTTTTACCGCATTCGCTACAATTTTCCCCGCATCGCTAATAAGTCCATCAACTAAAGTTAAGTTTGCACCTGCAATTGCACACTCATTTCTTGTAATACTTGGAGCATCTTTTGGCATAACAATATGCGCTTTTATTCCTGCTTTTGCGGCATAAATAGCCCAAGCGGCTCCAGCATTTCCATTGGTTGGCATGGCAAAATTTTTTACACCCAACTCTTTTGCCCTTGAAACTCCAACAGCTGCACCCCTTGATTTGAAACTTCCTCCTGGATTTAATCCCTCATCTTTTAAATAAAGATTTTTTAATCCTATTATTTCTGCGAGTTTTTCAAGTTTTATTATAGGTGTCATCATCTCACCCAAAGAGACAACATTTGATTGCTTTTCTATGGGCAATAACTCTCTGTATCTCCATAAATTACAACATCTAAAAGAGAAGTACTCTTTTTTTAACTCATCTTTAATCATAGTTAAATCATATCTAACCAATAAAGGTGAATGACACTTGGTACATAATTGCTGTACCTCTTTATGGTTAAATTTTGTTTTACATTTTGGACACTCCAAATGTGTTACATACATACTTTCTTCCTCATTTTTGTAGTATTTTCTATAAATTCAATTATTATATTTAAAAAAGAATTTCTTTATTTATACTTATATTTCTATATAATTTTTAATTGTATACTATCAAATTATCTAAGAAATATATTGTAAAATAATGTTATTTATTTTAGTCCTATAGCTCATTATTTTTTCAAGTATTAATATAATTAGAACTAAACTATCATAATTTTAATATTCAAAAATATTCAAAAACTGTTTTGCTCTTTGTGTTTTTGGATTTGTAAAAAAATCTTTAGGTTTTGATTCTTCACAAATCTTTCCATTTTCCAAAAATATTATTCTGTCTGCAACTAATTTTGCAAATCCCATTTCATGAGTAACTATGAGCATAGTCATTCCTGAATTCGCTAAATTTAAAATAACATCTAAAACTTCTCTTACCATTTCTGGGTCTAAAGAAGCTGTAACTTCATCAAAAAGCATAATTTCAGGGTTCATACACAAAGCTCTAACTATTGCTATTCTTTGTTTCTGTCCTCCAGAAAGTTCTCTTGGATAGGCATATTTTCTATCTTCAAGACCAACTTTTTTAAGCAATTCTTCTGCTTGAATAATTACTTCATTTTTTGCTCTCTTTTGAATTTTTGTGGGTCCTAATAATATATTATCTATTACATTTAAATGTGGGAATAATTCATAATTCTGAAATACCATACCTATTTTTTGTCTTATTTGTGTCCAATCTGTTTTTTTTGAATGAATACTTTTCCCATCTAAAAGAATCTTTCCATCTTGTATATCTTCAAGACCATTTATTGTTCTTAATAATGTACTTTTACCACAACCTGAAGGACCCAATAAAACAACAACTTCACCCTCTGAAATTTCTAAATCAATACCATTAATTACTTCTTTATCTCCATATTTTTTGTGAAGATTTTTTATATCTATTATTTTATTCACACTTACCTCTACTTATTCCATCTGTTTTCTAGTACTTTTGCAAATTTTGACATAGGATAACAAATTATAAAATATAAGAAAAATATTAATCCATATATCCAAAAAGAAGCATCAGGAACCCTTAAAACATTACTTTCAATAATTTGTTGACCCACTTTTATTACATCTACTACACCAATCATAACCACCAGAGAAGTTGTTTTTATCATCCTTGTTGCTAAATTTATAACTCCTGGTAAAATTCTCTTAAATGCTTGTGGAACTAATACATAAGTATATAACTGTATTTTATTAAAGCCTAAAGCTAAAGCCACATCACTATTATGTCTAGGAAGAGATTCCAAAGCACCTCTTGTAATATCTCCGACTTCTGCAATTCCCCATAAAGCAAACACACTAATTGCTACAAATTCACCACCAATATCTATATTAAAAAATTTTGGAATTACAAAATAAAATACAAATAACCATACAAGAATAGGAATTATTCTAAAAAAATCTAAATAAAACCTACATATAAATCTTATAAATAGATTTTTTGTTGAATATATTAATCCAAATAGTATGCCAAAAATTAATCCTATAAATATAGAACTAAATGCAATTTGAGCCGTTGTTAATAGCCCTTCAAGTATTCTTAAAAGATTATTTCCTTCAAATATTAATTCAATTCCCATGTTCTGCATATCGTATTTTCCTTTCGGCATAAGATAAAATAAAAGATAATGGTAAAAGAATTATTAAATAAAATATAATCAATAATAATAAAGATTCATATGTCTTATAATAAACGCCTATAAGTGTTTTTGTTAAATTCATTAATTCTTTGACTGCAATAATTCCAACAACAGAAGTCTCTTTAACCAAAAAAATTGCATTTGCTCCTATTAAAGGAATTGAGACAGAAATTGCTTGTGGTAAAATTACATATTTAAATAATTCTATTTTATTCATACCTAAACTTAATCCTGACTCAAGTTGATTAAGATGTACAGCTTCAATTCCTGTTCTTAATGCTTCACTCATATAACTTCCACCTAGAAAACTCAAACCTATTATTGCACAAACTTGTTCATCTAGTTTTATACCAAATTTTGGCAACCCATAATAAAGAAAAAAAAGTTGTATAAGTAAGGGTGTATTTCTTGATAATTCAATATACACACTTACTATATTCTTTAAAATAAGACTTTTTGTTGATAATAATAAATTACAAATCAAGCCTATTATAATTGAAAAGAAAATTCCAATAAATGCAAGTTTTAATGTCAGTAATAAAGCTTTTTGGAATAAAGGTAAAACTTTAATAATAAAATCAATGTCCATATTTCGACCTATCTTCTTCTTTTATTTTTTCTATAACTTTCCACCCTCAATTACTACTGAATCAATATTAATTGAATCTCCATATATTGGCTTTAATGTTTTATTGTAAGCTTTATGAATAAAATTCTCTTTTCCTAATTTTACTAATATCTGATTAATCGATTTAAGTAATTCATTATTTCCTTTTTTTACAGCTGGTGCAATCGTATCTAAATCACCTAATGAATCAATACCTGTAACAAAACCTTTATTTTGTCTAGCCCATGCAAATAATAATGTATTATCATTTGAAAGTGCAGCTCCTCTTCCATCTTTTAATGCTGCAAATGCCTCTGAAATATGATCAAAACTTAATAAATTTATTTCTGGATAATTTTTTGTAAAATATGTTTCAGCAGTTGTTCCTTTTGTTACAATAAGTTTTTTATCTTTTAAATCTGCAACAGACTTAATCACTTTTCCTTCAGGCGAAACTACACCAAGTGCTACTTTCATATAAGGGTTTGCAAAATCTACTTTTTCTTTTCGTTCCGCTGTTACAGTGAAGTTAGCCATTACAATATCTACCTTGTTTGTTTCTAAATACTCAACTCTATTTGCTGGTTCTAACAGTACAAATTCGACTTTTTTCTCATCACCTAATAATTCTTTTGTTAATCTCTTTGCAATTACAACATCAAATCCTTGAAGCTTTCCATTGCTATCAAGGTAACCAAAAGGAGCTTTATCACTAAACACCCCAATTCTTACTTTTCCTTTTTCTTTTATATTTTCTATTGATGAACTTGCACCAAAAACCAAAGCTGGAAGCAATGTAACTGCAATTGCTAATTTTTTAAAGTTGTTTAATATTTTTCTCATTTTCTCTCTTTTTAAATAGAATATACACTAAATGTGTGAATTTTAAAGATTCCAAATCTCACCTTTCCTAAATTAACTTTTTAACTTCACATACTACACATCTCTATTATCCTTTTAAATTAATTATTATACACTTAATTGGTGAAATTATATTCTATTTTTATATATTTGTCAAGTATTTTTATATTTATTTAAAAACTTGAAACTATAAAGCCAAAAGAATATAGCTATTTATATTCCCAACCCACCAATAAACTCTTCTTTATAAATATCTTCTTTTTTAATTGGATCTTGATTTAAACAAACTGCAATACTCATTTTATCTAAGATTTGAGCTGTTAAATTTCGTATATTTAGAAAAACTCTTCTAAAATAACACTTACTCTCTTGAGAACATGGCTCATAATTTGAAACACTCACACAAGAAATCATTGCCAACATTCCCTCAAAGTGTCGTATTACCTCACCTAAGGTTATATCATTTGCATCTTTTGCCAATGTATATCCACCATATCTACCAGGTGTGCTTTTAACCCAACCAGCATTGTTCATCTCTAGCATAATGTTTTCCAAAAATCTTTTTGGAACATCAGTATATTTAGAAAGATTTTTTGTTGAGATAGACTCACCTTTTAACTCTGCTATTGCGAATAGTGCTCTAAGAGCATAATCTGTTTTTTTTGATATTTTCATAATTATCGCCTATTTTATTGGTGAATCCATGACATGTATATAAAATTTGCCATAAATCACTATTGATTTTTTATTTTAAAACTTCGAAATAAAAAAAGAAGATTATAAATCTCTTCTTTTTTTATAAATTTTACTTTTTTTAATTTTTAATCAGCAAATTTAACTTTTTTTGCATTTCTTTTTCTAACTGTTGGATCTAAGTCTCTTTTTCTTATTCTAATAGATTTTGGAGTAACCTCAACAAGCTCATCATCTTCAATCCACTCTAATGCATTTTCTAATGTTAAAGCTCTTGGTGGAACAAGTTTAATAGCATCATCACTTCCACTTGCTCTTACATTTGTAAGTGCTTTTCCTTTGATTGGATTAACATCTAAATCGTTTGATTTTGCGTGCTCTCCTACTACTATTCCAATATAAACTTTATCTTGAGGTTTAATAAACATAACCCCTCTATCTTGTAAGTTAAAAATAGAATAACCTAAAGCTTCACCATTCTCCATTGAAACTAATGCACCATGTTTTCTAGATTCAACCATACCTGAATGTGGTCTAAAATCTAAAAATGAGTGATTCATAACACCCTCACCTTTAGTATCAGTTAAAAACTCAGTTCTAATTCCAATAAGTCCACGCGCTGGGATTTCAAACTCTAATCTTGTAGAACCTGTACCCATTGGTACCATATTTGTCATATTAGCTTTTCTTTTACCTAATTTTTCAATAATAGTCCCAGTATAATCATTTGGTGTATCAATTACTAAATGCTCAAATGGCTCTAATACTACACCATTTTCTTCTTTTGTAATAACTTCTGGTCTTCCAATAGAAAATTCAAAACCTTCTCTTCTCATATTTTCAGCCAAAATTGTTATTTGAAGTTCACCTCTACCATTAACTTTAAATTTACCCTCACCTGTTTGCTCATAATTCATAGCAATATTTGTATTCATTTCAGAATCAAGTCTTTCTTGGATTTTATTTGAAGTTACATATTTACCCTCAGTACCTGCTAATGGTGAGTCATTTACTGCAAATGTAACTGAAAGAGTTGGTTCTTCAATATGCATAGGATCTAATGGCATTGGATTAGCTGGATCACACAATGAATCTCCAACATCAATAGTTTCAAATCCTGCAACTGCAACAATATCACCTGCACCTGCTTGTTTTACTTCAATTCTATCTAAACCTTTAAATCCAATAAGCTTAGTTACTCTACCTTTAACTTTCTCTCCATCAGCTTTGCATAAAAGAACAGTTTCACCTTGAGTAATAGTACCATTAAAAATTCTTGCAATACCAATTTTCCCAATAAAGTTATCATAATCAAGTGTAAATACTTGAAGTTGAAGTCCATTTTCTTCACTTCCTTTTGGTTTTGGAACTTCATTTAAAATAGTTTCAAATAAAGGAGTTAAAGATTTTTTCTCATCTTCTAATTCATGCATAGCATAACCATCTCTAGCTGCTGCGTAAATTACTGGAAATTCAAGTTGTTCTTCAGTTGCATCCATTTGTGCAAACAGGTCAAATACTTCATCAACAACTCTATCAGGTTCACCAGCTGGTTTATCAATTTTGTTTACAACAACAATTGGTCTATGTCCTAATTCAAGAGTTTTTTTAACAACAAATTTTGTTTGAGGCATAACTCCCTCTTGTGCATCTACTAGAAGTAATACAGAGTCAACCATTTTTAAAACCCTCTCTACTTCTCCACCAAAATCAGCATGTCCTGGAGTATCAATAATATTAATTCTTACACCCTCATAATCAATAGCAGTGTTCTTAGAAAGAATAGTAATTCCTCTTTCTTTCTCAATATCATTGTTATCCATTACTCTTTCATCTACTTCTTGGTGTGCAGAAAAAGTCCCAGATTGTTTTAATAGTTCATCTACTAGTGTAGTTTTACCATGGTCAACGTGTGCAATAACTGCAATGTTTCTAATATCTCTCATTTATTCTCTTTAAAGTTAATTTTCCGCGATTATACTAAAAACCAACTTAAATTAAGCTCTTTTTCATAAATTACTTTTAGATGAATAAAAATTCATATTTAATTCATAAACTATTCATTAGTACTTGGTAAATTTTCATAAATAATAAAAAAAGGAAAAAAATGGCATACGCTTTTAAAGCAATAAAAGCAAATAGATTAAAAACATCACTTATAATCTTAAGTTTAGTTTTTTCTATTAGTTCAATTTTCTTAATCACTTCAATATCAAATGGGATAGTTTCTATGTACTCTTCAATGTTAAAAAGTGATGGGGATATCATAATTACTCAAAAAAATATTTCAGATACATTTTTTTCGAATGTTAATATAAATCTAATTAAGAGAATTAAGACATTAAATGAAGTTACAAAAACATCTGCAATTATTGTTGCAGCTTCGATAGTAGGAGACTTACCAATTGTTGCTGTTTATGGAGTTAGTAAAAATAGATTTGAAAACTACAAATTAATCAAAGGTTCATATCCAAAACAAAACGAAGTGCTTTTAGGAAAATCAATCTATGAAAATCTAAAAAACAAAAATGAAGTTTTAATTTCAAATAACAAATACAAAGTCTCTGGTGTATTTCAAAGTGATATAGGTTTTGAAAATGGTGGTGTTGTACTAAATATTAGTGATGCAAGTATCATTTTTAACAAAAGTGCTTCAATGATTATGGTAAATAGCAAAATAGACACAGACATAGAAAAGCTAGTATCCAAAATAAATCTTTTAGATAAAAATATTGAAGCAAAGTCTACAAATAGCTTTGTGGATAACTACAACCAATTTAAGATAATAAAAACCTCATCAAATGTGATTTCATTTATCTCTTTTTGTATGGGACTTTTAACTATTGCTTCAATTTTAAGTATCACTATAAACCAAAGAAAAAGTGAATTTGGAATTAAAAGAGCCCTTGGTATTTCTATGAATAAGATAGTTTTACAAATTATTAATGAATCTCTTATTTTAGGAGTTTTTAGCTTTATCATTGCCCTTGGTATCTCAAGTTTGGTTTTATATTTTATTAAAAATAGTTCTTTTTTACATGGTTATGTAAATGGTGAAATTAGTTTTGAAATAGCTATTTTTATTCTTTTTACAACTTTAGCTATCTCTATTTTAGGCTCAATTATTCCTGCACTAAATGCTTCAAAAACTGATCCAATGGTTTTAATACAAGGAGATAGAATATGATTACTTTAAAAAACATCTGCAAAAACTATGATAAAGAAGTAGTTTTAAAAAATATAAACCTAAATATAAAAAAAGGTTCTTTTACAGCACTTGTAGGAGAAAGTGGTAGTGGGAAAACAACTCTTCTGTCTATTTTATCCACTCTTCTAAAAGCAAATAGTGGCGAAATTATCTTTGAGAATCAAAACTACAATAGCATTAAAAATATAGATAAATTTAGGCAAAAAAATATTGGCTTTGTTTTTCAATTTCACTATTTAATAAACTATTTAAGTGTAAAAGAGAATATACTTCTTGCAAACGAAAAAGCAAGTCTTGAAGAGATAAATAACTTACTTTCACTTTTAGATATCTCAAAACTCACTAATTCTTACCCAAATGAAATATCAGGAGGCCAAAGACAAAGAGTTGCAATAGCAAGAGCTTTAATAAATAACCCTCGTGTTGTTTTTGCAGATGAACCAACAGGAAATTTAGACTCTAAAAACTCATTAAATGTATTTAATATATTTAAAAAACTATCAAAAGAAGGGGTAACTATTATAGTGGCTACTCATGATAAAAGCTTAGCAAAACTTGCTGATAATGTAGTGGAGGTAAAAGATGGACAACTTTAATATTTTTATTGAAAAACAGTTTAGAATATCTTTAGTTTTTTTCTTTTTAGGTCTATTTTTTGGTATTTTATACTCTGTAAATTTACTTGGTGTTTTTATTGATTCAGCAACATTAAACCCAGTAAATATAAGAAGCTTACATATTTCTCTTATGCTTTATGGTTTTATTCCACTTATGCTTTCATATTTGCCTTTTTTACTTATAAACAAAGAAGTGGGCTTTTGTAAAGATGGGCTTTTTTACTTAAATTTATATACTATCTTTTGGTATATCTTTTTAATATTTATGATTTCTTCACTACTTTTTGGGAATACAAGGGGTTTAGCTTTTTATGATTTTCCCTATGAGTTAAACTTTATTCTAAGTCTTGCTGGAGTTTTTTATATTGTTGCTCTGTACAAATTCATTAAGCAATATGATATTAAACCTTTATGGGTTAAAGTCTCTTTATATATTGTAGTTGCAGCTCCCCTTGCACTTTTAGTTCTTATGAATCCTACAATTGGGCAAGTAGAAAAAACTATTTCTGGACCTCATGGAGATAATACACTAGGGATGAGCTTTGCTCTAATTCCTATTTATTATTTAATCATCAAACTTCTAAGTCAAAATGAGTTTAAAGCTAGATGGAATATTTTTTGGATTACTCCTTTATTTTTTTATATTATCTCAGTTCTTTATAGAAGTTTTATAGGAGAGCTAACTTATAACCAAGAGTGGTTTTTCCAATATCTTACACTATTTTATATACCTTTATTATATAGATGGTATAAAGATGCAAAGATAGAGAAATTTGCAAAACTTGCACTTCTTATTTCTATCGCTTCATTTCTTTTTGTGGATATTGAAGGAAATATTTTGTTTATTCCCCAATTTAGATGGTTATTTCATAGAAATGATTTAATAGTAGCTCATGCTCATGTTGCTATGGGAATTTCTGTTTTTTTTATGGTTATCTCAATGTTTGTTTCGCATATAAAAGAGCTTCAAACACTGAAATTTTATAGCTTTTATCTTTTTGGTATTATAGGAATATTTACTGTTTTATCTCTTAGTGGATTTGTTCAAGCAGGAGTTTTAAAAGCATCTATTTATAACTTTTGGATTGCAAGAACCATCTTTGGTATTTTTGCTTTTTTTTCACTTCTTGCTTTTTTAAATATAAAATATCAATTTACAAACTTACAAAAGTATAACCTTTTTGGATTTTTAAGTGATGGTTTAGGAGGAGTGTTTTTAATTCTTCTTGCAAGTTTTATATATCCTAGTTTAAATTTTAATTTTGAAGGCAAATACGAATATATAGTTTTTGCTTTTGTAAGTACAACAGGACTTATTCATTTTTTAGCTTTAAAGTATAAAGAGTATGAATCAATACTTACAAAACTAACTGTTTTCATTAGAGTTTTTATTAGCTCATTATTTTTCTCACTTTATACAGCAGGAACTTTAGAAATTATTGCACTATTTATATCAGCTTTTGATATTTCAATGGTGCTTTTTTATCTACTTTATTTTTACAAAAAGGAGCAATTATGCAAAAACTAGCCCTAGTCTTTTTCATAGCTTTTGAGTTATGTTACTATTTACTTATCGCACAAACTGGTATTGTTGAACACTTTTCTTCAAATATATTTGTTATAGCTCCACTTCCTATTGGAGGTGTTATTGGTTCTGTTTTAGCTTATTATATTAAAATAACAAATCAAAATAAGATATTTTCATTTTTACTTATTCAATTAGCTGTTAGCTTTTTCTATCCAAATCTAAATGGCATACTTTTGTTTATACTTGGAGTTAGCGTAGGAGCTTTAGCACCATTACTTATAAATGAGCTAAAAAAAGCTTCAAGTTTACAATTAGGATTAGCCCTTGGTATCTCATATACTGTAGGAACATTTATGTTTACTTATGATGCTTCAAAAAGAGGTTCTATTGCAATTGTTTTTACAATAATTACTATTATAGCTTCACTATTTTTAAATCAAAAAGAGAATAAAGATTTAACAAGTAATAACTATTCATACTCACTATTTGTGATGGTTTTATGGATTTTCCTTGATTCAACTTTGTTTGAAACACTTTCTAGGGATTTAAGTACTTCTATTTGGAGAGATGGTTTTACCCTAGAGATAATTATTTTTCATCTAATTGGAGTAGTAAGTGCTTTTTATATAAAGATAGAGAAAACACAAAAAGAGCTTTTAATTTTAACTCTTTTTGCACTTTCATATCTATTTTATTTCTTACATGAAGCTTTTATTTTATCACTTGTTTATCCTTTTGTAATCTCTTTTTACAATGTAGTAATACTTCAAACTATCGTAAAAAAAGATTTAAAAATATTAGGTATTTATATGGTATTTATTGGATGGGCTGCATCAGGAGCTGGATTATTTGTAGCTTTAGAAAATTTAACATATTTTGTTCCAGTTATATTTTTAGTTTGCTTAATCAGAATTTTAATAACACAACAATCACAAAAAAAGGAGTTACCATGGCTAAATTAGTATTTACATTAATATTTGCAGCACTTTTAAGTTCTGCAAATGCTCAAAATCTACAATTTGTAGAGGGAGAGATAAAAGCACATACAGAGGTTTTTGGAGATAAAAACATCAATCCATCTACAAAAGATATTATTTCACATCTTACAATGAATAAAAAGTTAAGTTCATTAAAAGGAACTATCTCATTAACAATTTTTTCACTTCATAGTGACGATGAAAAAAGAGATTTAAATATGTATGAAACACTACATTCAGAAACTTTCCCTCAAATATCATTTAAACTTGATTCTATAGAAAAACTTGACAATAATTTTTTAATCAAAGGTTTTCTTACTTTAAATGGTATAGAAAAAGAAGTTAGCTCTCTTACACAAATAAAAGAGGAAAATAACCACTTAGTTTTAGATGGAAAATTTTCTATTAACTTAACATCATTTAATCTTGAGCCACCAACAATGCTTTTTCTAACAGTTAGAGATCAAATAGATATTTCATATCATTTAGATTATATAAAAGGATAAATTTATGAAAAAAATTATTCTACTTCTTTCTTTAGTACTTTATGCTTTTTCACAAGAATTACTTGTAAATGAAAAAATATCTAATTTCTCTTTGACTAATCAATTTGATGAGAAAAAGACAATTGATGAAAAGGTACAAATAATAATTGTCTCTTTTGAAAAAGGAACAGGAAAAGAGGTAAATGAGTTCTTAGAGGAAAAAAACCCTGACTTCCTTAAAAATCACAATGCTGTTTTTATAGCAAATATTTCAGGAATGCCTATGTTTATTACAAAGATGTTTGCCTTACCAAAAATGAAGAACTATAAACATGAAATTCTTCTAATCTATGATGAAAAAGATGATAGGTTTAAAGCAAAAGATGGAATGTCAACTTTATATAAACTTGAAGATGGCGTAATAAAAAGTATAAAGTTTATTTCAAAAGATGATTTAGAAAAAGTTTTCCTATGAGACTTCCCGAACTTGAAATAAAAAACCTTAGGGTTGAAAGTGAGAATTTGTATGGTTTGCAAATTCTTCACTTAAGTGATTTACATATAAATAAAAAAACAAAAGTAGAAGAAATTGAAAAGTTAGTAAACTTTTGCAATGACTTAGAATATGATTTCTTAGCTCTTACAGGAGATATTATTGATTGTAAGCCAAATAAAATAATACCTCAGCTTGAAGCTTTAAATCTTTTAAAAAAGGTATTTTATATAAGTGGTAACCATGATCTATTTTATGGAATAAAAAATCTAAATATACTTTTATCAAATTTTACTTTTTTAGATAATAAAACTGCTTTTATAAGATACCAAAATAAAGATATCGCCCTTGCTGGAATAAGTGATAGATTCTCAAAGTATTTTAAAATAAAAAGAGAAGAAAAAAAAGTCTTTGACTTTTTAAAAAACAATAAAGATTCAATCTTACTTGCACATCAACCAAAAGATTACTCTTTAGCAGTAAATTCAAATACCAAACTTTTTTTATGTGGACATACCCACGGTGGTCAGATTTTCCCTTTTCATTATTTTGTAAGGCTTTTCCAACCTTTTTTAGCAGGAGTTTTTTATAAAAAGAAAACTTGTATTTATGTAAATAAAGGATTAGGAACTTGGGGAATTGATTTTAGATATAAAGCAGACAGTGAAATAACTCTTTTAAAACTAATAAACAATTAGTATTCATATTATATTCATATTTTTTTACTATAATTTAATTATGAAAATTTTAATTATAGAAGATGATGAAAAAATCGTAAATTTTTTAAAAAAAGGACTTGAAGAAGAGTCTTATACTATTGATTTCTCATTAAATGGAGATGAGGGTATTTACTTAGCTAGTGTAAATAACTATGATTTAATACTACTTGATATAATGCTTCCTATTAAAAATGGTATCGAAGTATGTAAAATACTTAGAAATAATTCTATAAATACTCCAATTATAATGCTTACAGCAAAAGATTCAACTGAAGATAAAATAAAAGGCTTAGATATTGGAGCAAATGATTATTTAGCTAAGCCTTTTTCATTTAGTGAACTACTTGCAAGAATTCGAGTACAATTAAGAGCTAATAATCAAAATCAAACAATTTTAAAACTTGCTGACTTACAATTAGACCTTTTGACTAAAGTAGCTAAAAGAGCAGAAGATATTATAAACCTTACTGCTAAAGAGTTTGCACTTTTAGAGTTTTTAATAAAAAATCAAAACAAAGTTCTATCAGAAAGTGTAATTAGTTCATCTTTAAGTAATATGGATGATATAAATATGAGTAATGTTGTAAATGTATATATTTATAGACTAAGAAATAAAATTGATAAGCCATATGAAAAGAAACTTATCAAAACTATAAGAGGCTTAGGGTTTAAAATAAGCGATGATTAATCTATCTATTAAAAGAAAACTTCTTATTTATAATATCTTTATTCAAGTATTAATCTTAATGCTTTTCTCTTTTTCTATTTATAAAACATTAGAGATTTCATCAAAGGATAAGTTAGAAGCTACTTTAAAAGTAATTTTACTTGATATTGTTGATGACATTATTGAGCATAAAAAAGAGCTAATTTCAAGAGAGTTTGATGAAGAAAAAGAGTATAAATTTGAACCTTTATATATAAGACTTTTAAAAGAAGAGAATAAATACAAAGAGATAAAAAATACAAACTTTCCAAGTGATATAAAAATACAAAACAAATACCTAAAAGCTCTTACTTTAAACTATATAGACTTTGAATATAAAGAACAATATATAATTAGTAGATTAAAAATACAAATGGATAAAAACTATTATGTTTTAGAAGTTGCTACGAACTTCTCAACTATAAACTCTACTTTAGAAAATCTAATTTATATTCTACTTTTTATAGTCCCTATTATTTTAGTTTTATCTATTATTGGTGGATATTTCTTAATTTATAAATCTTTTTTACCTATTGAAAAACTACTTCAAAATTTAAAAAGTATAAATGCAAGTGATTTATCAAAAAGATTAGAATCAAAAAATAAAAACGATGAGATAGATTTACTCTCACAAGAGATAAATAATCTTTTACAAAGACTTGAAATATCTTTTAATCAAATTTCTCAGTTTAGCTCGGATGCATCACATGAATTAAAAACTCCACTTACAATAATAAGAGGAGAAATTGAAATAGCTCTTAGAAAAGATAGAAGTTTAAATGAATATAAAAATACTTTATCAAACTGCTTAGATGAAATTCTTACTATCCAGCAAACAATTAATGACTTATTATTTTTAGCTAAAAATGAACATGAAGTATTAGAGAGAAAAGAAGAAGATATATATTTAGATGAGGTATCACTTGAAGCTTATAAAGAGATGCAATCCTTTGCAAAACTAAAAAATATTAATCTTTTATGTCAAATAAAAGAGCCTATACAAATAAAAGGTCATCATAAGCTTTTAAAAATAGCTATAAAAAATATTTTAAAAAATGCAATCACTTTTAGTTATGAAAATACCGCAGTTACTATTTCTAATTATAAAGATAGAAATAACAATATCATTTGTATAGAAGATAAAGGAATTGGTATTTCAAAGCAAGATCAAGAAAAAATCTTTGATAAATTTTATAGGACAGATAAAAGTAGGAATAAAGAATCAGGTGGTACTGGACTTGGAATGTCAATTGTAGAAAAGATTGTTAAAATTCACAAAGGAGAAATAAAACTTCAAAGTGAAGAAAATATTGGTACAAAAGTATATTTTATATTTAAAGGAACTAAATTATGAATATTAAAAAAATAGTAAAAATTAGTTTTATAATGATAGTTTTTTAGTTTTGTCAATTTTTTTGGTAAATAGCATAGTTCTTAAAAAATTAAAAGAAAATGAAGTCTCAAGAAAAAATATTTCTAAACTTGTATTAATGCAAGAGAATATGAATCTATTAGTAAAAGATATCATTACATCTCAAAACTTAAAAGAATTAGAAATAATAAAAAAAGAGTTTACTATAAATGAAAAAAAGTTTGAAAAAATTAAGAAAAAACTTTTAATAGATGATAAAGACGATACTTTAGATTATTTAATTCAAGATATTCATAAACATCCAAATATACTTAAACACTTATTATTGCTTTCAAAATCTGAAAAAAAAATTGAAGAGAAGTTTGATACAATTTTTAACTTACAAAAAAGAAAAATTGAACTTAAAAATTTATTTAAAAAAGAGTATCCAAAAGAGAGTAAAATTAGAAAAAATATTGAAATAGATATTTTAAGAACAAAAAATTTAAAACTAATCACAAAGTTTTCTGACATAAAATATTATAGTAAAGAATTGCTTTTTCAACACAAAAATGAAAAATATTTAAAAATTTTAATTGAAAGATTAAACTCTTTAAAAAATGAATACAATAATCCAAAACTTTTTAATTATATAAAAATTGTTAATAATGTTGCAAATTATATTTTAGAATTAGAAAAGATAAAAGAAAAAGAGAAATTATTACATTCAAAAATTGAAAAAATTGTTAATAAAAATAAACTATTAAATTCAAAAATTGAAGATGAAATTGAAATTTTATCTTCTGATTTCATTCAAACTACATATACATTTGTTATTGTATTATTAATATTAACTATTATTTTTATAATTTTTTTAGCATACAAAGTTAATAAAAATGTTGCACTTAGTTTTGATGAAATAAAATTAAAAGTACAAGAAGGATTAAAAACCATAAAACACTTAAATAAAGAGATAGAAGATACTCAAAAAGAAGTTGTTTTTACTATGGGTGCTATTGGAGAAAGTAGAAGTAAAGAAACAGGCAATCATGTAAAAAGAGTTGCTGAGTATTCAAAAATATTAGCACTTCATTATGGTCTTTCTTCTAAAGAAGCAGAACTTTTAAAACAAGCAAGCCCAATGCATGATATAGGAAAAGTTGCCATTGCAGACTCAATACTTAACAAACCTGGAAGATTTGATGAGAAAGAAAGAGAAATTATGAATACCCATGCAAAACTAGGCTATGAGATGCTTAAACATTCAGATAGACCTTTATTAAAAACTGCTGCTATTGTATCTTTTCAACATCATGAAAAATGGGATGGAAGTGGTTACCCTAATGGTCTAAAAGAAGAAGAGATTCATATTTTTGGAAGAATTACAGCTTTAGCTGATGTATTTGATGCTTTAGGAAGTGACAGATGCTATAAAAAAGCTTGGGAAGATGATAGGATTTTTAAACTCTTTAAAGAAGAGAGAGCAAAACATTTTGATCCTAAGTTAGTTGATATCTTTTTTGAACATTTAGAGGAGTTTCTTAAAATTAGAGACACCTTTAAAGACAAGTAGTAGACTATTGAAATAGTTTATTACTTTTTGTTAACAATTTGTTCACACAATATTAATGCACAGAGCCTATAATTCTTTATAATATTTAAAGGAAACAAATGGGTTCATTCTCACAATACAAACTAATAATAAGGAAACAAATGGGTTCATTCTCACAATACAAACTAATAATATGGCTATCTATACTTTTAACTACTTTTTATAACTTTTCATTTTATAAAAATTTTTTTCTAACTTATAGTTTTACAGGAATAAACATACTCTATGCAATTAGCATAACTATCGCTTTATTTGCTTTTATATCTTTTGTTTTAAGTCTGCTAAGTTCAAAATATATCTTTAAACCTTTTACTATTTTGGTTCTTATAATCTCTTCTTTTGCAGCTTACTTTATGGATACTTATAATGTTGTAATTGACCATAGTATGATTAGAAACTCTTTACAAACAAATATTGAGGAGTCTTTTGATTTATTTAGTTTTCAACTAATTTTATATGTAGTACTTTTAGGTATTATTCCCAGTATTTTTATCTATAAAGTAAAAATTTCTTATGGCAATTTTAAACAAGAATCTATAAAAAAAATAAAAATCCTCTCTTTACTTTTTATTATTATTTTAGTAAATGTACTTAGTTTTAGTAAATTTTATACTTCATTTTTTAGAGAACATAAAACATTAAGATACTATGCAAATCCTACTTTTTGGATGTATAGTGTTATGAGATATACAAAAAAAACCATTTATACTGGAAAAATCATAGTTAAAGAAGTAGGTAATGATGCAAAAATTAATGAAGAAGTAGAAGATAAAAAAGAACTAATCATTATGGTTGTAGGTGAAGCTACAAGAGCTGATAGATTCTCACTAAATGGTTATAAAAGAGAAACTAATCCTTTATTAAACCAAGAAGAAGTTTATAACTTCTCTAAAATGGCTTCATGTGGAACTTCAACAGCACACTCTGTACCTTGTATGTTCTCTAAATTTGACAGAGATGATTATAGTTATAAAAAAGGAATTACAAATGAAAATGTTTTAGATGTATTAACTCATACAAAACAAGTAAATGTTTTATGGAGAGATAATAACTCTGATTCAAAAGGTGTAGCTTTAAGAGTTAAATATGAAGATTTTAGAAGCTCAAAAACTAATACTATTTGTGAAAAAGATGGAGAGTGCAGAGATGAAGGTATGCTTATAGGTCTTGATAACTATATTGAAGAGAATAAAAATGGTGATATTTTAATTGTTCTTCATCAAATGGGTAATCATGGGCCTGCATACTATAAAAGATACCCTAAAGAGTATGAAAAGTTCACTCCTGTTTGCAAAACAAATCAATTAGAAAAGTGTACAGTAGAAGAGATAAACAATGCATACGACAATGCCATATTACATACTGATGCATTCTTATCTAAAGTAATTAACTTTTTAAAACCTTACTCTAAAAATTATGAAACAGCTATGGTTTACATGAGTGACCATGGAGAAAGTTTAGGAGAGAATGGACTTTATTTACATGGTTTACCCTATTTTATGGCCCCTGATACTCAAACACATGTTGCTTCTTTAATGTGGTTTGGAGAAAGTATGAAAGAAGATTTAGATGTTAAAAAATTAAATGAAATAAAAGATAAACCTTTTTCACAAGATAATCTATTTCATACAATGCTTGGAATGTTTGAAGTGGATACAAACATCTACAAAAAAGATTTAGATATTTTATCAACTATTAGAAATGAGGAATAGATGAGAAATCAACCAAAATATAACTTATTTAAAAATACTAGTTATGCTATTGATGGACTAAAAGATATTTTAAAGAATGAAACCTCTTTTAAAATTGAGTTACTTTGTGCTTTTATTTTTATTCCTATAATTTTCTATATTGACACTTCATTAACAAATAAACTACTTATGTTTATCACTTTTAGTGGTGTACTTTTATCAGAAGTAATTAATAGTGCTATAGAAAGAACTGTTGACCTTGTTACCTTAGATTTTAACCCTATGGCAAAAAAAGCTAAAGATGTTGGAAGCTTAATTGTATTTTCAAGTATATCTATCTGCACAATAACTTGGAGTGTAATTCTATATAAGCAATTTTAAAATGGTAAATTTTCTTTACCTTTTTAATTTATATTAAAGTTATTTTAGTTAATATTCATTTTTAGGTTTGTGGTACAAACTGACATCTTGACCTTATTCTTTCAAGTTCTGTCTTATATTTTTATGGTTATAACTTATTTACTTTTAACCATACTTTCAAAATTATTTTATCATTGTTAGGAGAATGCATGAACTTTTGGCAAAATTTCAAAAGAGATTTTTTAGTTAAGTTTTGGGCACCTATTCCTGCTGTTATTGCACTTGGAATTTTATCGGCTTATTACTTTGGTATTACTGGAACTTATTGGGCTGTAACTGGTGAATTTACTAGATGGGGTGGACATATTCTTGAAGCCTTTGGTGTGGATTTATCTACTTGGGGATATTACAAAATCATGAATATGGATGGTAATATTTTTACAAGAATTGATGGTGTTATGATTATTGGTATGTTTGCAGGTTGTATTGCTGCTGCATTTTGGGGAAATAATGTAAAACTTAGAATGCCTGTAAGTAGTACTAGAGTTTATCAAGCTTTAATAGGTGGTATTATTGCAGGTTTTGGAGCAAGACTTGGTATGGGTTGTAACCTTGCAAGTTTCTTTACTGGTATTCCACAATTTTCATTTCATGCTTGGATGTTTACTCTTGCTATGATTTTAGGGGTATATTTAGGTGCTAAATTTTCACTACTTCCATTTTTCCAATCAAAAATTAAACTAAAAAAAGTATCGTGCTCAAAAGAGTTACATACTGATAAAAAAAGAGTAAATAATCTTTTTAAATTAGGAAGCATAGTATTTATTGCAGTTCTTTTATGGGCAGTTTATCTAATTTTTGTTCAAGGTAGTACAAAACTTGGAATGGCAATGTTATTTGGTAGTGCTTTTGGTTTAGCAATTGCAAAAGCTCAAATATGTTTTACATCTGCATTTAGAGATATTTTTACAACAGGTAGAAGCCAAATGGCAAAAGCAATTGTTATTGGTATGGTAGTTGCAACAATTGGTGTATTTTCATATATTACAATGGGACAACCTGCAAAAATCATGTGGGCAGGACCAAATGCAATTATTGGCGGTGTTTTATTTGGATTTGGTATTGTTTTAGCTGGTGGTTGCGAATGTGGTTGGATGTATAGAGCTGTTGAAGGACAAGTTCATTTTTGGGTAGTTGGAATTGGAAATGTTATAGGTTCAACACTACTAGCTTTTGTTTGGGATGATTTATCACTACAATTAGCTACAAGCTGGCCAAAAATTAATTTACTTGAATCATTTGGTAATTATGGTGGATTATTCTTAAATTATGGCCTATTAGTTCTTCTTTTTATACTTATTTTAGTATTAGAAAAAAGATATTTAAAGAAATCAATAAATAGATAAATAAGGAATTAAAATGAAAAAAGATGAAATTGTTCCAGATTATAGACTTGATATGCAAGGGGAACCTTGCCCATATCCAGCAGTAAATGCACTTGAAACAATGAAAGATTTAAAAAAAGGTGAAATATTAGAGGTAATTAGTGATTGTCCACAAAGTATCAATAATATTCCAGCAGATGCAAAAAATCATGGATATGAAGTTTTAGAAGTAGATAGTAGTGGTCCAACTATTAAATACGTAATTAGAAAATAGTCTTTTTAGAGGTATAATACCTCTAAAGGATTAAAATGAACTATCAAACTATTCTTGAAGAAATTTATGAACAAATCCAACCTGAACTTACAAAAGGAAAAGTTGCTAGTTATATTCCAGCACTTAAACAAGTAGATGCAGATGATTTTGCCATGAGTATTCATTTACTAGATGGAACTTCTTATAATATTGGCTCATATAATAAAAAATTTTCTATTCAAAGTATTTCAAAAGTTTTTACTTTTAGTATGGCTTTAGAACTTTATTCAACTAAACTTTATAAAAGAGTATGGCATGAACCATCAGGTAATCCTTTTAACTCACTTATTCAACTAGAATATGAAAAAGGTATTCCAAGAAACCCATTTATTAATGCAGGTGCAATAGTTACAACAGACACTTTACTTTCATACTATAAAACAAAAGAAAAAGCCTTTGAAGCAATTAATAACTTTATTAATAAACTTTGTAAAGAAGATATAACTTATAATAAAGAGATATTTGATTCTGAATTAAAACATGGTTTTAGAAATCAAGCTTTAGCAAGTTTAATGAAAAGTTTTAACAATATAAAAAATCCAATAGAAAATACTTTAGATACTTATTTTAAACAGTGTTCTTTGATGATGAATTGTGAGCAATTGGCAAAATCAATGCTATATTTAGCAAATCATGGAAAAGATCCTGATACAAAAGAGATTTATATAAACTCTTCAAGAGCAAAAAGAGTTAACTCTTTAATGTTAACTTGTGGTCACTATGATGCATCAGGAGATTTTGCTTTTCATGTGGGACTTCCTGGTAAAAGTGGTGTTGGAGGTGGAATAGTAGCCGTAGTTCCTAAAAAAATGTCAATTTGTGTTTACTCACCAAGATTAAATGCAAAAGGAAATTCACACGCTGGAACAAAAGCCTTAGAACTATTTACATCAAAAACTAAATTATCAATCTTTTAAATGTAAAGAAACTGTCAAGAAACTCTACATAAAAAATTTAAACTATTCCTTTATACTTTCAAAATAATACGAAATACAAAGGAATCAAGATGAAAAATTTACTTCTAATATTTATCTTTGCTACTTTCTCTTTTAGTAGTGAACTAAATACTTATTTAAGCAATTTAAAAAAAGAAGCAACAAAAGAAAATCCAAACTTTAAAGAGTTTAATATTAAAAGAGGTGAAGGAATCTTTACTTCTAAACATATTGGGAAAAAAGGGAAAAAGATTGCATGTACTTCATGCCATGGTATAGATTTAACAAAAAAAAGTGAAAACTATTTTACAGCAAAAGAGATAGAACCTTTATCAAAAAAAGTAAACCCTACAAGATTAACTGATGTAAAAAAAGTGAAAAAATGGCTAAGAAGAAATTTCAAAGATGTATATAATAGAGTTGGTACAGCACAAGAAAAAGGTGATGTACTAGTTTATATTTTAAATAAGTAAGGATAAAAATGAAAACTTTAATTTTATTAATTTTTATAAACTTATCTTTATTTAGTAATAATATAAAAAAAGATGTTCCACTAGTATCAAATGACTTATATATAAATGAGTGTGGAGCTTGTCATTTTGCATATTTTCCTGGACTTTTACCTCAAAATTCTTGGGAAAAATTAATGTCTGATTTAGAAAATCATTTTGGAGATGATGCAACAATTGATAAAAAAACATTTCAAACTCTATCAAAGTTTTTAAAGGAAAATAGTGCTGAAAAAAATATGAATTATAAAAGAAGTAGAAAGATAGTACAAAGTATTCCAAAAAATAAAATTTATATTGCTATTTCAAAAACACCATATATTCATAAAAAACATAAAGAAATTAAAAAACATCTAATTACTCAAAAAGAAGTAAAAGGTTTATTTAATTGTACTGCTTGTCATCAAGGTGCAAAAAAAGCTATTTTTAATGATGATGACGTAGATATTCCAAACTATGGAAAATGGGAGGATTAAAATGAATAAATCATATATTTGGTCACTTCCTACAAGAGCCTTTCACTGGCTTTTTGTAGTAGGAATTTTAATAGCTTTTTTAACAGATGATGACCATTTGTTAAACTATCATGCAATAGTTGGTTATGCTGTATTAATTCTTTTAGTTTTTAGAATTTTATGGGGATTTTTTGGACCTAAATATTCAAAATTTAAAGACTTTCCAACAAAAAAGATAAAAGAATACTCTTCAAATATCTTAAAAAAAGAGTCAAAATATATAGGTCATAATCCAGCAGCCTCATATGTAATGATTACTATGCTAGTTTGTACTTTACTTATCATTTTAACAGGAGTATTAACATATGGGATACAAGAAGGAAAAGGTATCTTAAGTTTTTTAAATGAGACTTTTTTTAAAAATATGAAAAGTATGGATGACTTACATGAGTTTTTTGCAAACTTCTTTATATTTTTAATTGTTCTACATCTAGTTGGTATTATACTTGATAAATTTTTACATAAAGAAGTAGAAACTTTAAAATCAATTTTTACTGGCTATAAAAATAGTAAAGAAAATAAAAGTATAAAACTAAATATTTTTCAAAAACTTTTTGCAGCTCTTATGTTTATATTATTAATTTCATTTTTAATATTTAATCTAATAAATCCAAAAAATATTTTAGTAGCTTCAATTAACAAGCCAATTAATTATAAAGTACAAAATGAGCTTTTTGTCGAAGAGTGTGCTTCATGTCATACTCTTTATCCCTCCCTTTCTTTTACCTAAAGACTCATGGAATAATTTAATGAATAATTTAGAAAATCATTTTGGAGATGATGCAACTGTTGATAAAAAAACGCATAATATAATTTTAAAGTTTTTAGAACAAAATAGTGCTGAAACTTCTACAAAAGAAGCTAGTGTAATGATTTTGGATTCTTTAAAAAATAAAGATATAATAGCTATTACAGATACTATTTATTGGAAAGAAAAACATAAAAATATAGGAAAAGAAATTTTTTTAAATAGTTTAGTTAAATCCAAAGCAAATTGTAATGCTTGTCATAAAAATATAGAAAAAGGACTAATTGAAGATGAAGATATTAAGAGTATTCATAATTTTAGTAATATTAAATAGTCTTACTTTATTTGCAAAAGATAGTAACCACATTTATAAAAATCTTGATTTTTTAAATCTTAATAAGTCACAACAACATAAATTAAAAAAAATTTTAATTTCTCATAAAAAAAGGTATGAAAAGTTTTATTATTATAAACAACATGAAGAAAAAAAGCTTCAAGAGTTAATAAAAAAAGATTATTTTGATGAAGATAAATATGAAGATATTGCAGAAGAGATAGAAGAAGAAGCAGTAGAGCTTGAAGTTAAAACATTAAAAAAAATACATAAAATATTGACAAAAGAACAAAGAAAAAAATTTTCTCATTATCTACAGGAGTGGAAAGTTGAATAAAAAAATTTTATTAATTGAAGATGATATTCAAATGCAGAGTTTAATAGTAGAATACTTAAAAGATTATAATTTTGATTGTACTGCTATTTCTCATCCTAAAAAAGCTTTAAAATTATTAGAATCTAAAAAATTCAATCTAATCATACTAGATTTAATGTTGCCCGAGATGGATGGGTTTGACTTATTTAAACAAATCCAAAAAATTTCTAATATTCCTATAATTATCTCTTCTGCAAGAGCAGATATAGGAAATAAAATACATGGTTTTGAGCTTGGTGCTAATGACTATTTAGCAAAGCCTTATGAACCAAGAGAGCTTGTTTTAAGAATTGAAAATATTTTAAAAAAAAGTTTAAATGAAAAACATTTCATTTCTGATTTTATTATTGATAAAATCAATAAAGAGGTTTTCTTAGAAGAGTATCCTATTGATTTAACAAAAATAGAGTATGAAATATTTCTTTTTTTATGTGAGAATATAAATAAAGTTTCTTCAAGAGAACAAATAGTTAATGCAACTTCTTTAAATATTAATACTAAAAATAGAACTATTGATATGCATATTTCAAATATTAGACAAAAAATTGGTGATGATTCAAAATTCCCTATATATATAAAATCTATATGGGGTATTGGATATAAGTTTGTAGGTTAATATGTCTATTTTTAAAAAAATCTCTATATTATTTTTTACAAGTTTAACACTTATGATAATTATTGGTATTTGGACTGATAATATAAACTCAAAAAGAATAGATAAATTAATAAAAGAAAAATATGTAAAAGTTGCAAATAATATATTAGAAAATTATGATAACAAAGCAAAAATTGATAAAATTTTAAAAAATCATAATCTTAAAAAAATAAAAGAAAAACCCAAAAACAGTCAAACTCTTTTTTTCAAAGAGTTTACTTTTGGTCATATTTTAATTGCAAAAAAAAGTTTTGAAGATGAATTTATAGTAGAAATAAACTATTTAGATGAAAAATATTTATTAAAGACTCAAGATGAAGATAATTTAAAAGATAAAATGATTTTAAATGGATTGGTTTTTTTAGATATTTTTGTATTAGTATTAATT
>NZ_JBSRRO010000012.1:0-57350 GCF_055140965.1 Malaciobacter sp. | reverse complement strand
AGTAAAAAATTATAACTTATCTGAAGTTCAATTCAACTTTTTAAAATTTAAATCAGCTTAAATTACGGGTTGTTTTTTATAATCTGCAAGTGGCTCTATTAATTAATTTATAAAAAGGAGGTTGTTTCTATTGAGTTATTAGATAATAGGTGTCATTTTCTGATTAATATAATAAAATAAAAAAGGATAAAAAATGTTAGATAAAATATTAGATGAATTAAAAAAAGATTTAGAAGAAGCAAAAGAAGCCAATTCATTAACAAAAGCCAATATTGAAAAAATTGTTAAAGAATCAACATCAAAAATAGTTTCAGAATTACAATTTAATAAAGATATATCAATAGATTTAGTAAATAGCGTAATGAATACAACAATTACTACACTTAAAGAGTTTGGGGAAGACACAAAAGAAAATATTAAAGTAAGTAGTGAAGCATTATTTGATGGTGTAAAAGAAACTATAAATAAACAATATTCTAAACAAAGTAAAGAAATAGAAGAAATACATACAATATTATCACAAGAGATAAAGAGTGATATGTCAAAAACAGTTGATAATGTTAAAGAAATTGGTGAATTATCATTTGAAGTATTGAAAAATGCTATTGATGCTGCGATTACAAGTGCAAAAAAAACATTGAATGATAAAAAATAAAAAAGATTAAAAGTATATAGTGAAGTTTTAAAATCATTTTATATTAATAAAAGATGATTTTATACTTCGCGTTAATTTATTAAAAGGTCTATCATGCCTCTTATAAAGATTTTAACATCAATCCAAAAAAAAGAGTTTGAAGAAGCACCTATTCTAAATCAAGAATTAAAAAATGAAATTTTTAAATTACCAAATGAATTAGAACAACAAGTTTATTCTTTAAATAACAGTAGCAATCAAATTCATTTTATATTGATGTTTGGATATTTTAAAATAACACATAGATTTTTTGATTCAGTTACATACTATAATGAAGATATTGAATATATAATCTCTAAATTTAAACTTGTTAATTGTTTATATACATCTGATATTGCACAAAGTACTTTAACTTTGTATAAACGACAAATAAGACAATATTTCTATTGTGTTAAATTCACATCAAATATATATGAAATTCTACAAAAAGAGTCAAATTTATTAGTAAGAAAACTACTAAAAATGCAAGATATTTTTTACTTATTAGTAGAAAAATCAATGGAATTAAAAATTGAAATCCCTAGTTATACACAAATAGTAACTATTATTTCATCATCAATAAATACTCAAAACAATTTGGTATATAAAAAAATCAAAAAATATGAAAACCATGAAGCCTTAAAAAATCTTGATTATCTTTTAAAAGAAGATATTACAAATCCAACCAAATATATTCTTGGTAAATATAAAAGAATTCTACATTCCGTAAATGCTGCTAAAGTTAGACAATCTAATATTGATTTTAGATATTTAAATGATTTATCAAAACAATTAGAACCAATAATAAAAGAACTCTCTTTAGATGATAACACTATTATTCATTATGCCAAATGGGTTGAAAAATCAGATATGCATCAAATTAGTAGAAAAGTAAAACATAAACAATATTTTGATTTGATATGTTTTGTGCTACATCAAGTAAAAATAAGAAGTGACTATTTGATTGATATTTTTGTTCAAGTGATGCAATCAATAAAACAAACTACTTTAAGAGAACATCAAACTATTTATTATGACCAAAAACATAATAGAACAAAGAATTTTAAAGACTTAACACAATTCTTACAAACAGAAATTATTCCAAATATATTAAATTTAGAATCAATTAATATGATTTACAATTATTATTTGAGACATATATAATCCAATTCCTGTACCTTTTGATTTGAATTTTGTTGTAAAGTATGGTTCAAAAATCTTATCTATTATTCTTTCATTAATTCCACCTGCATTATCTTTTATTTTTATAATTACTTGAGTATTGTCTTCTTCTTGTGAAATAAAAATATATTTCTCTTTTAAGTTATCATTTTCTAATAATGCATCTTTTGCGTTATTGATAATATTTAAAAGTACTTGGATTAATTCATTTTCTAGATTATAAACTTTACATTGTTTTGTTACATTTATTATTTCAATGTTTTTATTTTTTAAATTTGCACTTATAAGTTTTAATACTTTATCTATTGACTTATTTATATCAAATACTATTTTTACTTTATCTTTTTTAAAAAAATTACTAAAATCATCAATTGTATTTGAAAGGAGTTTTGTATTTGAGATAATAGCATCTAAAGAGTCATTCATAATATCTTTTTTTAGTATATTCATTTCATCATGTAATTTTATTCCAGATGCAGCTGTACTAATTGCACTTAGTGGTTGTCTCCATTGATGAGCAATATTTCCTATCATTTCACCCATAGAAGCAAGTTTTGATTGATGATGAAGTATTTGGTCTTTTTCTAGATTTTTTTGAGTTTGCTCATAAACTTTTTTTTCTAAATTTTCATTTAGTTCTTTTAGTTTTTGATTTTTTTGATGTAACTCTTTTTCATATTCTAAAATTTTTGATTGTATCTTTCTTGCAATTAAGGTCATGATTAAAATTAAAATAATAGTTATTATTGTAGCTACTAATATTATTGAGTTGATTGTATTATTGAGTTTTTCTATTAATAAAAGTTTTTTTTGTTTTATTTGCTTGTCTATTTTTGTTGTATATTGTCCTGTCCCAATTATCCACTTTAATGAAGGTATTATTGATACATAAGATATTTTTTTTGAAATATTTTCTTTCAAGTTATAGCTAGTAGGTGTATAATATATGAAACCACTATTATTTTTTTTAGCTTCTAATATAATGTTCTTTATAATTTTTTGTTCAATTTTAGATAAATTAGAAAATGGTATATTTATAAAATCTTTATTTATATGTGATATTGTAACTCCATTTTGTTTCAAAGCAAAAAGATATTCATCTTTGCCATACCTAATTGAATTTATAATCTTTAAAGCATCTTTTTCTATTTTGTTATTAATATCTTCTTTATATCTTGCAGTTCCTATATAAATATTTAAAGGTTCAAAAACTTTTATAAAGCCAATCTTTTTTTTATGCTCATTCTCTTTTGGTTTAGTCCAATACCAAGTGCTAAAGCCTTCTTTTTTTGAGTTTGCAATATTGGTTAACTCTTTTATAAAAAACTTTCCTTTAATATCTTGAATATCATCTAATTTTAGTTTTTCGTGGCTTGTAATTTGAGGTTGCATTATCACAGTATTATTTAAATCAATAATAAAAAAATATCCACTTTGATTATTGTAAAATCTATGATGTTCTAATTGCTTTTTTATTTCATTTAGTATTTCTTCTTTTGATAAACTATTTTTGTATCTTTCAAAAGTTTCTCTTATTGTTTTATGTGCTATATTTACTATATTTTTTAAGTTCTCTTTTTCTTCATTTTTAGTTATTTCAATATTTGTTTCAATTATTCTTATAACTCTTTGAATACGTTTTTTTGTTCTTTCTTTAATCTCTTTTGTATAGTTTTTTTCAAGTTGTTTATTTTCTTGTTCAAATTTAATCTTTTCATATTTTATAAATTTGTAAGTAAATAAAAAAGAGGTGATAAAGATAGTAATAATTGGAAGAATTATAATCCAATAAGTTAATAATAATCTACTATTGAACATAAATCCTCCTACGTTAAAAGCTATTCTATTTTAGCATAAAGTTTTAATAATTCTATTTGTTTTTCTAATTCATAAACTTTAAGTTCAATTTTTTTTACCATAGATGAGTTTAATAATGTATCAACATCACTTTTTGTTTTTAATCCAGCATTTTTTTCTTCAACTATTGTATCAAGTAATGAGTTATAAAGTTCATAATCATCTTTTGTTATTTCTATTTTTCTCTCTATTGTTTTTATTTTTTCAAGTTTTGTTTTAAAGAAATTTTGCTCTTCTAAAATCTTATTTTTCAAAGATAATTTAGCTTTTAAATAATCAATTTGTGTTGATTCTATATCATTGAATGTTCTAACATTAAGTGGCATTGATATTGATATTCCTACATTATGTATTGAGTCATCATTTGGATTTGTATTTGTAGGAGTAAACTTATGATTTTTTGTATAGTCAAAAGTTGCACTAACTGTTGGTAAATATTTAGCTAAAGTCATGCCTTTATATTCATATTTAGTTTGTATATCTGCTTTTGCTTTTGATAATTCAAGGTTTTTATTTAAAAACTCTTTTTTACTTACAAGCTCAAAAGTAGGAAGAGAAAAAAGCTTATAATCTTTACTTGCAAGATTATTAAAACTATTGATTAGCTCATTTTTTTGATATTTTAAATCTATTAGATTCTTTTTAGCAGTATTTGCATCTAAAATTGCATTATCTAAAAAAGAAGTATCTAAAAAGCCATTTAATACTTGTTCTTTTTTTCTTATTACATCAATTTGCGCATTTTTTACAACATAATTTGCTTTTTTTATTTCAAACTCAATTTTATTTATATTATAAAGAGTTTCATAGGCATCTTTTATTAGATTTTTTCTTTGTAAATCTATATCTAAATTTGAATATTTTTCATTTGCATTGGCATATTTAATAGCTTTATAAATACCACCACTTTTAAAGATTGGTTGGTCAACGCTAATTACACTTTTTTCTGAGTCTGTATATTCTCCATCGATTTTTGTGTATGATAATGTAATAGGATTAATCCAGTCTTTTTTTAACTTGCTACTATCTTCAATTACCTTTTTTTCACTTAATTCAAACTGCTTTAGCCTATCTTGTGATAATATATTTTCATCTGTATTTGCATTTAAAAACATAGGTAAAAGACTACTAAGAAGTAGTCCTTTTCTAAGAGATTTCTTCAAGGGCATCACCTAACCTTTTAAAACCTTCATCAATTTCTTCTTTAGAAATTGTAAGCACAGGTAGAAGTCTTAAAGTATTTTTTCCAGCTTTTAATACTAAAACACCATTCTCAAAAGCTTTTGATACAATAGAAGCTAAAGTTTGTTCATCTCTTACTCTAAGTCCTCTCATTAAACCTAATCCAACACTTTCTAAAAATAGATTTGAATATTTTTTATATAAAGTATCTAATTTCTCTTCAAAGTATATTATTGCTTCATCTAATTTTCCACTTACTTTATAATCTTCTAAAATATTTAAAACTTCTAATCCAGTTGCTGTACTTAAGTAATTTCCTCCAAAAGTTGAACCATGATCTCCTGGTTCTAAAATATCTTTATGTTTAGTAATAACTGCTCCAATAGGAACTCCTCCACCTAAACCTTTAGCTAAAGTAATAATATCTGGCTGTATTTCATAAAGGTTTGAAGCTAGAAACTCTCCTGTTCTATAAACTCCTGTTTGTACTTCATCTACTATTAATAATATTTTATTATCATTTAAAAATTTTGCTAACTCTTGAATATCTTTTTTATCAAAAGGCTGAACTCCACCTTCTCCTTGAACTAATTCAATCATAACTGCAACTGTTTCATCATCAATTGAATTGTAAATATCGTCAATTGTATTATCATAAGAAAAACCATCTGGGTATGGAGCAAAATGGGGAGCATGAAACTTGTCTTGTCCTGTTGCTTTAACTGTAGTAATAGTTCTTCCATGAAATGAGTGCTCTAGTGTAATTACTTTGTATCTTTTTTTCTCAAAGTTTTTTTCACCATATTTTCTTGCGATTTTAATTGCACCTTCATTGGCTTCAGCACCACTATTGGCAAAAAAAGTCCCAACTTCATATCCACTAAGTTTAGCTATTTGTTGGGCTAATTTTATTTGAGGTTCAATCATATAAAGATTTGAAGTATGAGTAATACTGCTTACTTGTTTATATATTGTATCTGCTACTTGTTTATTTCCATGTCCTACTGATACTACTCCAATACCTGAAGTGAAATCTACATAGTCCTTGCCACTATCATCAAATAATGTAGCATTAATACCACTTTTAAAATTTGTATAATTTTTTGAATATGTGTTTAAAACATATTTTTTATCAATGTTTTTTAACTCTTCTGACATTTTTTTTCCTGTTAATGTTAATTTTAACTTTAAAATAGATTATATCTAATTTTATTGAACAAATTGTTAATCAAGAAAAATCATTTTTTTTGATTTTATGTTTTTATGTATTCTACTTTTCAATTGCTTTTAGATATAATCAAAACTAAAATTAAAGGAAGAAAATGCAACACTTGACATCTATTTCAGACTTTTCGAATGAAGAGGTTTTAGAGCTATTTAATGATGCTAGAATGTTTTTAGACATGCAAAGTAATGAGGTTTTAAAAGGTAAAATTATTGTAAATTTGTTTTTTGAAGACTCAACTAGAACAAGAAGTGCTTTTGAAATGGCAGCTAAAAGATTAGGAGCTCAAGTTATCTCTTTAGATGTGGGGAAAAGCTCAAGAAATAAAGGTGAAACAATTTTTGATACTATTGCAAATATCAATGCAATGGGACCTGATGCTATTACTATTAGACATAGTGAATGTGGCTTACCAGCAACACTAATTGAATATGTTAATTGTCCTGTTATAAATGCAGGTGATGGTAAAAATGAACACCCAACTCAAGCATTATTAGATTTTTTTACAATGTATGAGCATTTTAATGCAAATATAGAAGGTAAAAAAGTAGCAATAATTGGAGATGTAAAAAGTTCAAGAGTTGCAGGATCTAATAAAAAACTTCTTCCAAGATTTGGAATGGATGTTTGTTTTGTTGCTCCTGATTGTTTTAAATATGAAAATGATGAATTTAAGCAATATGATAATTTAAATGAAATTATTGATGAAGTTGATGTAGTAATGAGTTTGAGAACACAACTAGAAAGACATAATGAGATATATTTTACTTCACTAAATGATTATGCAAAAGATTATTGTATCACAAAAGATGTTTTTGGAAATAGAGATATTCTTTTATTACATCCAGGTCCAGTAAATAGAAATATTGATATTAGTGATGAAATGTTGCAAGATTCAAGAAGTAAAGTTTTAGAGCAAGTTAGAAATGGAGTTGCTATTAGAATGGCAATTTTAAAGAAATTAATAAAGTAAGTTTTATTTGAGAAAAGAAATTATTAGACAAGAACTAAATAAAAATGGCTCATTAAATGAGCCATTTTTTTTTATGATATCATATGATTTATCAAGATATGAAATTTATAAACTAAATGAATTACCAAATGATATTAAATTTGAATTATCAAAAAATAGTAATTTTAAAAGCCTTGAAAAGATTGCTTTATCAAAATTTCCAATAGATTATAGTGCTTACAAAAAAGCTTTTACTTCCATACAAAATCATATAAAAGAAGGAAATTCTTATTTATTAAATCTTACTTTTAAAACTAAGATTGATACTTCTTTGAGTTTAGATGAGATTTATAAAAAAGCTCAGGCTTTATTTAAATTAAAATATAAAGATGAATTCGTATGTTTTTCTCCTGAAAAATTTATTGAAATAAAAAAAGATAAAATTTATACATATCCTATGAAAGGCACTATTGATGCAAAAGTTCCTAATGCCCAAGCAAAAATTCTTAGGGATACTAAAGAGATGGCTGAGCATACAATGGTTGTTGATTTGTTAAGAAATGACTTATCAATTGTCTCTTCAAAAGTAAGAGTTGATAAGTTTAGATATTGTGATAAAATAAATGCAGGAGAAAAAGAGCTTTTACAGATAAGTTCTAAAATATCTGGTGAATTAAAAAAAGATTGGCATAAAAATATTGGAGATATTTTAACTTCACTTTTACCTGCTGGTTCAATAACTGGAACTCCTAAGAAAAAAACTGTACAAATTCTTGATGAAATTGAAAACTATAAAAGAGATTATTATACTGGTATAGCAGGTCTTTATGATGGAAGTTCACTTTATAGTTTTGTTCTTATTAGGTTTATAGAAAAAATAGAAGATATCTATTATTACAAAAGTGGAGGTGGAATTACTTGTGATTCAAATATAAATTTAGAGTATGAAGAATTGCAAGACAAAATCTATATTCCTTCTTAAATCTGTAATTATTCTGTAACTGTTATATTATAAACTCACTGTAATTTATAATTAAGCATTAAATATGTTACAGGAGACATATATGAGAACTAAAGTTTTTATCATTGAATACGCAGTTGGAAGTGACAAAGGTTTTGATGGATTTAGACCTGATACTAAGCCTATATTGAAAGAAATTCAAAATAATACTTCATATGACACAGAAGTGGTTTTTTATATTCCCCATAAAAAGCACAAGCTTTTTGATTATTTAAAAAAACATGCAGTTGCAGTTATTAGCAGAATAAATCCAGGTAATTTAAAAGAAATCGATGAATATTTTCAATTTTTAAATAAACTTAGTCAAGAAAATATTCATGTTCATACTCACCCTGATGTTATGATTAACCTTGACTTTAAAGATATTCTTTATAAACTTAAGGATACTTACTTAGGTGAAAAAAGCACTATGTTTTACCAAAAATTTGATGATTTTCAAAGAAGCTTCCCTTATGAGTTAAAAAAAGAAAAGATAAGAGTTCTAAAAACTAACTATGGCTCAACAGGTGAGGGTGTTTATTTAGTTTGTTTAAATGAAGATAATAGTGTAACTTGTACAGAAGCTGTTAATAATGAAAAAATACAATTTAAAACATTAGATGATTTTATAACTGATTTTTCTTGGAAATTTGAAGAAGAGAATGAAAGTGCAGTATATTTTAAAGAAAAAAAAGGTTTTGTTTCTTGTAAATATTTAAAAAGAATAAAAGAAGGAGAAGTTAGAGTTTTATTAGTAAATAATGAACCTATTTCTGTTGTGCATAAAAAACCACAAGATGGTGAGTTTTCTGCAACTCTTTTTTCAGGAGCACAATATAATTATGAATCGCCAAGAGAAGCAAAATGGAAAGATGTAATTGATTTAACATTAAAAGGTTTAAAGGATATTAAGCCATATTGCCAAGGACATGATTTTCCACTTTTATGGACAATGGATTATATTTTAGATTATGATGAAAATCAAAATGATATTTATGTTTTAAGTGAAACAAATTGTTCTTGTGTTGGTATAACAACCCATTTAGAGTATGCAAAAGAAGTAGCTAAAATTTTTAAAAAAGATACAATCATAGAAGATTTAGATAATATTTTAATTTCACAAGCAGTAAGTTAAATTACTTGCTAGTGTGAAATTTTAAGAAATTGACAACTTCTGGAATTGTATATTTATTTTCAATTACATTATGTTTTGTTTTAGGAAGTAAAACTACTTTTGCATTTTTAAATTCAAGTAGTGCCATTGCACAATGACCATTATTGTTATTCTCTTCATATGGAGAATATTTTCCAAAATATTGGTCGTGCGTACCTATTATATTTAAAAAAGGGTCTTTTTTTCGTGCACCTATTTTAAAGTCGCGACTGTAATATCCATTTTCACATGCATATGCTGCAACAATTCTTCCTTTAAAGTCTTTTCCTTTGTATTGTGCAGCTGCTAATGCTCCCTCGCTACTTCCCATTAAAAAAATATTTTTTAAATCCAAAAAATCAAACTCTTTTAATCTTTTAATATTGTAAAAAACCTCTGCCACTCTTACTTTATGTACTTGCTCATAGTTTTGAATTTTAGTAGGTGTTTTATATGTTGGTCTATCTTTTAATTTATATGAGTTTGGGGCAAAGAAAATAAAATTCTCTTTTAAAACAGCATCTTTATATTTTTTTCCATATGCAAGTCCTACTGAGCCGTGCATATAAAATAAAACTGGATATTTTTTCTTATTTTTAAGTGATTTAAATTTTTTTTTAAACTCTTTAATAGTTAAAAATATTGGTTCTTTTATTCCCTCAAATCCTTTTGGTAAACCAATATAACCTTGTTTATAAGTGTCTTCAAAATTATCATATTTTTTAATTGTTTTTTTTATTTCTACCACTTTTAGTTATCCTAAAATTTTTTTTGTTATTATAACAAAAGAAAAAAAAGTAAGGATTAAATAATAACTATATGAGTGAAACAATAAACTATTTTGAAACAGTAAAATGTGAAGACTATGAAGTATTTAATTTAGCATATCATAATAAAAGAATTGCAAAAACAATCGCAAAAAATTTTGATTTAAGTGAGTATATAACTCCTTTAAATGAAAAATTGTTAAGATGTAAAATAGTTTATAATCGTGATGAGATTATAGATATTAAATATTTTGAGTATAAAAAGAAAGATATAAAAAAATTTAAAATAATAAAAGATGATAAAATTGATTATTCAAAAAAATATCTAAATAGAGATTCCTTAAATAAGCTTTTTGAACAAAAAGAGTCATGTGATGAAATAATGATATTTAAAAACTCTTTATTAACTGATACTTCAATTGCAAATATTGCAATTTATTATGATAATAGTTGGATTACTCCTAAAAAACCTTTATTAAATGGAACAACAAGGCAAAGATACATAAATAGTGGTTTTTTAAAAGAGGCAGATATTACATTAAAGATGTTAAAAGAATCAAAAAAAATAGCACTTTTAAATGCTATGATAGATTTTGATATTTTAGAAGATTATTCATTATTTTCATAAACTCTTTTTAAAATATTTTCCCATTTATTCTCTTTCCCCCAGTCAACTTTTACTTTTTTATAGATTTTTTTATTTTTCAAAATAAAAGAGTCTTTTTCATTAAAAATAAATTTTACTTTTAATTTAGGTCTTTTATTTAAAGGAACTACTTTAAAGCTTAAGTTATCTAAAACTAAAGGCATAGAGTTTTTATTTTCAATATATAATAAAACCATGTGATAGTTTGTAGCATTTTTTACTTTTACAACAGCAAGAAATAACTTATTTTTTTCTACTTTTAAACTCAATAGAGTAAAATATTTAGCAATAGCATAATCTTCGCAATCACCTCTTCCTTCAATCAAAAACTCTTTTGGTGTAGCCCAATAATCATCAACTTGATATTTGGTTTCATCATTTATTGGTAAAATTTTATTATAAAAACTATTTGTATATGATAATTTTTTTATAGTTGAAAAATCTTTTGCTTTTGAAAGTAATCTTTTATATTTTACTAATCTTGCAGATATTTGTGAGGAGTTCTGCTTTTTTAAAATATTGTTATACTCTTCTTGAGAAAGAGTGATGTTTTTTGCATCAAGTATAAAAAAAGGCATTAAAATAAGTAAGATTATCTGTTTCATAAGTTATAATATCAAGTTAATTTGTAAAAAAGGATAAATTTTAATGATTAGTAATATTATAGAACAAGATAGTTATAAAGAGTTAATAAATTCACAAATAAGAGATATTATTGAGTATTTACTTGAAAACAATGAAGAGTTTGCAATAACTGCAAATATAGATGCTATGGAGTTTACACCAGAATTACCTAAAAATATAAAATCTCAATTATCAAAATTTTCATTGTATATATTAGCAAACTATACATATACAACAATTGAGATAAACAATAGAAATATTATGAGTTTTGAAGCAGGATTTGGAAGTGAAAATTTTGGTTCTAAAGTACAATTGCCACTTCATTCAATTTTTCAAATAATTATTGATGATGCAATTTTATATCTAAATCCTTTGGCAACTGTTGATAAATTTAACTCAAATCCTAAAGAAAAATCACTTAACGTTTTTAAAAATAATCCAAAAAACAAAAATCTTATAAAATAATGAAATACGAAAAAGAGCTTAAGAAAGCTTTTTCTATTTCTATTCCTGTGCTTATGGGCTATATAGTTTTAGGCTTTGCTTTTGGTTTATTATTAACAAGTTTTGATTATCCTTGGTATTTAGCACCAATTATGTCAATTTTTATTTATGCAGGAGCTTTACAGTTTGTAGCAATTAATTTTTTTAATGCAAAAGCTGGACTTATTGATATTGCAATTGCTTCTTGGTTTATAAATATTAGACAATCTTTTTATGGCTTGTCTTTGCTTAAAAGATTTAAAAATAGTGGAAAATTAAAACCTTTTTTAATTTTTGGATTAACAGATGAAACATATGCTTTATTAACTACAATAAAAGATGATGAGAGTTTAAATAAAAAGTACTATTATTTATTTTTAGGATTATTAAATCAACTTTATTGGATTATAGGATGCACAAGTGGGGCGGTTATTGGTTCATATATAAATTTTAATACAGCAGGTTTAGAGTTTTCCTTAACAGCACTATTTGTAGTTTTATGTATAGAACAATATAAAAGTTTGAAAAATATTTATCCTTTTTTAATAGGAGCTATTTCTTCAATTTTTGCTTTGATTTTTATACCAAGTGATAAGATGCTAATTGTATCTATAATTATAGCTTTAATAATGATGTTTTTCTTTAGAAAAAGGATTGAATCATGGCAGGTATAGAGATATATTTAGCAATTGCAGTTATGGCTTTAGTAAACTATTTTACAAGGGTTTTTCCTTTTATATTTTTTATTAAAAAAGAACCGCCATCTTCAATTATATTTATTGAGAGATTCTTTCCTGCAATTATAATGGTTATTTTAATTATTTATACTCTAAAAAATATTGAGTTTGCTGTTTACCCTTATGGTTTAAAAGAGATATTATCAGTAGTATTTACAGCAATTTTGCATTTAAGTATTAAAAATTATCTAATTTCAATCTTTGGTGGAACGATTTTTTATATGGCTTTAGTTCAATATATTGGTTAATTTTGATTAATTTTCTTCAACCTCTTCATCCCAAAGTATTGATACTCCATACTCTTCATGGGGTATGGCATATTTAAAATACTCTTTTGTACCTTTTCTTCCATGTAATCTTATAACTATTTGTTCATCTTTTAATAGTCTTTTCATCTCATTTTCAGAAAAACTTCTCTTGTTCCATTTTAAAAAGATATTTGAATATACTCTAAATCTACATGTAGAATCAGCTGTAAATACATATGAATCACTTTCATCATACTCTTTTTTTGAATTTTCACAAGTATAAAGTTTGATTTTTTTACCTTGTGCAGTTATTTTTTTTGAAATTACATTTCCTTTACAATATGGACATGTTCCTAATATCATATTAACTCCTTAAAAAAGAATTGTACAAAAAAATTTAATAGATTGATTATTTTATTACAAACTGTAAGATTAGTAAGGGCAAAGCCCTTTTACTAGTTTTTTGGTGAGAATTTAAATAGTGCACTTCCCCATGTAAGACCAGCACCAAAAGCATCAAAAAGTATTGTATCACCTTTTTTAATTTTGCCTTGTTCAAAAGCATAATTCATTGCCATTGGAATTGAAGCAGCTGATGTATTAGCATACTTATCAACAGTAACTACAATTTGCTCTTCTTCTAAACCTAAAGCATCACCAACAGCTTTTATAATTCTATAATTTGCTTGGTGTGGAATAAAATGAGTAATGTCATTATTTGTTAGCTTGTGTTTTTCAAGTAAAATTTTCACATCTGAAGTAAGTGTTTTTACAGCAAGTTTGAAAGTTTCATTTCCTTTCATTTTTATACAAGCCATTTTATTATCTAATACTTCTTGTGAGCAAGGATGTTTACTTCCACCACCTGGGGTTTTTATCAAATCATCATAATTTCCATCACTTGAACAGCTAACATCTGTGATAGCTTCTTCTTTATTATCTGTAGCAGAAATAATTGCTGCACCAGCACCATCTCCAAATATAAAGCAAGTTGCTCTATCTGTATAATCTAAAATAGAAGAGTAAGTTTCTGCCCCAATAATCAAGACATTTTTTTTCATTCCAGATTCAATAAATGCTTTCGCAATAGAAAGTGCATATACAAAACCAGTACAAGCTGCACTAATATCATAAGCCATTACAGGAGGTAAATCTAATTTTGATGCAATTAAACATGCAGTTGAGGGCATACATAAATAGTCAGGTGTTACAGTTGCACAAATTACTAAATCAATCTCTTCTTTTGCAATTCCTGCTCTATCAATAGCAACTTGTGCTGCTCTTGCCCCTAAATCAGAAGAAGCTTCGTTTTCTTCAGATAGTCTTCTCTCTTTTATTCCTGTTCTTTTAGTGATCCATTCATCACTTGTATCAATGATTTTTTCAAAGTCTTGGTTTGTCATAATCTTTGGCGGGATATATGCACCAATAGATCTAAAAGCTGCGTAAGCCATTTACAAAATCCTTAATTGTTATTTATACTTATTTATTCTATCTTCTATATTATAACTCAAATTAGAACTTGCCGCAGTAATAGCTTGGAAAATTGCATTTTTAACTGCTTTTGCATTAGATTTACCATGTGCAATAATAACAGGAGCTTTTACACCTAGTAGTGGAGCACCACCATATTCAGCATAATCAACTCTTACTTTTAAGTTTCTAAATACTTTTCGCATTAATACAGCACCGGCAATAGAAATAAGTGATCGTTTAAGATTTTTCTTTATAATTGTTCCAATGGTATCTGCAACACCTTCTGCAGTTTTAAGTAAAATATTACCTATAAATCCATCACAAACAACAACATCTACTGAGCCTTTAAAGATATCGCTTCCTTCAACATTCCCTGCAAAATTAGGAATATTTTTTATTAGTTGGTAAGCTTCTTTAGTAACTTCATTTCCTTTGCTTTCTTCTTCCCCATTGCTTAATAATCCAACAATTGGTTCATCAAGTTTTAGTACATCTTGTGCATAAACTTGACCCATAACAGCAAATTCATAAAGATTTTTAGCATCACAATCTACATTTGCACCAACATCTAAAACTAAAGTGTTTTGATTTTCACTTGTTGGCATTAAAGTTGCAATTGCAGGTCTTGAAATACCTTTGATTCTTCCTATTCTAAGAGTTGCAAGTGACATTGAAGCACCAGAATGACCTGCTGAAACAACAGCATCAGCCTCTTCATTTCTAACTAATTCAATTGCTTTATATATTGTAGAATCTTTTCTTTTTAAAGCATCAGTAGCACTATCTGTCATTGCTATAACATCATCAGTATCAACTATTTCTATTCTGCTTAAAAAGTTACTAGGTATAAGGTTAAGTAGTTCTTCTTTTTTTCCTACAGCTATAGCTGTAAAATTAGTGTTGCTTCTAAGTGCAGCAACTAGTCCATCAACAATGGGTTCAGGACCAAAGTCCCCGCCCATCGCGTCAATAGCTATTTTAATCATTAGCTTTTATATTCACCCGTATTTGGGTTAACAGTATGAGGCATTTTCCAAGTTCCATCACTATCTTTAACTGGTCTTTTTAAAGCCACCTTATAATGAGTTCTTCTTTTAGCTGCTCTTGAATGAGATACTCTTCTCTTTGGTACTGCCATAATTTATCTCCTTAAAATTCTTTTTCGATTTTTTCGTTGTCCTCTAAACAACTTTTACAAATATGGTAATCACTTTCAAGTGATGAAAGTTCACTTTCACAAATTTGGTCAAAGTCAATTATACCATTTTCTACTTCTATAATTAAATCTTTTGATTCATTATTATAAATACCATCACTTAGTAGAAAAAATAAATTTTCATCTAAATCAATATTTTCTTCTTCACCACATCTTACACACAAAACAGAGCTTTGTCCTGTTAGTGTTGCATCAACTTTGATTAGAGTTGGCGACATTTTACAAAAAGTACCCTCTAATTTTACTGAAGCAAAATTATTAGTAAACTCTTTTGGTGTTGTTGGTACTTTTCTAAACTCTATTTTCATAGATTAATTTTAACTTCTTAACAGATTTCTCTATCAGAGAAGAAAAATTTAATTTCATTAGCTGCATTCTCTAATGAATCAGAACCATGTACTGCATTTGCATCAATTGATTCAGCAAAATCAGCTCTGATTGTTCCCTCAGCAGCCTCTTTTGGATTTGTTGCACCCATTAATTCTCTATTTTTAGCCATTGCATTTTCACCTTCTAAAACAGTAACAACTACTGGTCCAGAAATCATGAATTCTACTAACTCTCCAAAGAAAGGTCTTTCAGCGTGAACAGCATAAAATGCTTCAGCATCTGCTTTGCTTAGTTGAATTTTTTTAGTTGCTGCTATTTTTAGTCCAGCAGATTCAAATCTATCTAAGATTTTTCCAACAACGTTCTTTGCTACTGCATCAGGTTTGATGATTGATAATGTTTGTTCCATAAAGTATATTCCTCTACTAATTTTATTAAGTCGCGGATTATACCTAAAAAATAAAAAAAAGGCAAGTAGAGTTTAATCTACTTGCCTTTTTACATATAATATTTATAATTTTATCTAAAAAATTAGTCTTCTACAACTGGTGTACCAGCTTCACCTCTATCTGGACTTTCAACAGAACCTGCACCTGGCTCATCCCAAACAATACATCCCTCTGTAGGACATGCATCTGCACATGCAGGAGAATCATGATGATCTACACATTCAACACATTTGTCAGAATATACATAATAAATATCTTCACCTGTTGGATTTTCATCATTGTCTACAATTGCTTCTACTGGACACTCATCTAAACAAGCATCACAACTAATACAGATGTCAGTAATTTTAACTGCCATATTAATCTCCTTGGAAAATTTTAGAAACTTTAGCACACTCTTAATAAATCTATGTTTAAATATTGCTTATAAATTTTAGCTTATTGTATAAATAGGTTTAATGGCAATATTTATAAGTTTAGCTTATGATACTAAAAGAAAGTTTATTATTAAATAAGATTTTTCTTAATTTTGAAAGCAAATTAAAAACTAATGTTTTTTTTAGAAAAATACAATATAATAAATGTATTAATTTAAATCAAAAAGGAAATCACATGTTAGTAACTAAAAAAGCTCCAGATTTTACAGCTAATGCTGTACTTGCAGACGGACAAATAGTTGAAGATTTTAATCTTTATGAAAACATTGGAGAAAATGGTGCTGTACTATTTTTTTATCCATTAGATTTTACATTTGTTTGTCCATCAGAAATCATCGCATTTTCTAAAAGAATTGATGAGTTTAAAGAAAGAGGTATCAATGTTATTGGTGTTTCTGTTGATTCTCAATTTTCTCATTTTGCTTGGAGAGAAACAGCTGTTGAAAATGGTGGAATAGGAAGAGTTAAATATCCACTTGTAGCTGATTTAAGCAAGCAAATTTCAAAAGATTATGATGTTTTATTTGATGAATCTGTAGCATTAAGAGGATCTTTTTTAATTGATAAAGATGGAACAATAAGACATGCAGTTATTAATGATTTACCATTAGGAAGAAACATTGACGAAATGATTAGAATGGTTGATACAATGTTATTTACTAATGAACATGGTGAAGTTTGTCCAGCAGGATGGAACAAAGGTGATGAGGGAATGAAACCTGATACTAATGGTGTTGCAGATTATCTTGCAAAAAATGAAAATAATTTATAATTTTTAATTGAAAAAACGGAAGAAGTACCTTTTAAAGGTACTTCTTCCGTTTAATTGACTTTTTAAAAAATAAAGACTACAATTACACAACTTAAAATTTTAAACTAAACTTCAAAAACTACATAACTTTATGTATATCGAAATTAAAAGGTTAAATAAACTTATGGAAGAGTCAAAAACTCAATCTAAAACAAAAAGTCCCAAAACAAATGGGAATTCTAGTAGAAAAACTAGAACTCATATTCCTGTTGAAGGGCACACAATTGAAAAATTAAGAGAATATCCTTTACAGGACCTTCTTAAAATAGCAAAAGAGTTAAGGGTAGAAAACCCACAAGAGCTAAAAAGACAAGATTTAATGTTCTCGATTTTAAAAAATCAAATCGATGCAGGAGGATTTGTCTTATTCACAGGTATTTTAGAAATAAAAGAGGGTGGATTTGGTTTTTTAAGAGCAATTGATGGTAACTTCTCTGATACTTCAAGTGATTCTTATGTATCAGCTACTCAAATTAGAAAGTTTGCATTAAGAACTGGTGATATCGTAACTGGACAAGTAAGACCTCCAAACAAAGAGAGTGAAAAATATTATGCTTTATTGAAAATTGAAGCTATAAACTACTTACCTGTAAATGAATCTAAAAATAGACCACTATTTGATAACTTAACTCCTTTATACTCAACAGATAAATTTAAATTTGAATACAATTCAAATAAAATGACAGGTAGAATACTTGATTTATTTGCTCCAATGGGTAGAGGACAAAGAAGTTTAATTGTTGCACCTCCAAAAACTGGTAAAACAGAGTTATTAAAAGAGTTAGCTCACGGTATTACAAAAAATCATCCTGAAACAAGCTTAATGGTTCTTTTAATTGATGAAAGACCTGAAGAGGTAACTGATATGCAAAGAAGTGTAAAGGGTGAAGTTTATTCTTCAACTTTTGATTTACCAGCGCATAATCATGTAAGAGTTGCAGAGATTGTAATTGAAAAAGCAAAAAGACTTGTAGAGATGAAAAAAGATGTTGTTATTTTACTTGATTCTATTACAAGACTTGCACGTGCTTATAATACTGTAACACCTAGTTCTGGAAAAGTACTTTCAGGTGGTGTTGATGCAAATGCATTACACAAACCAAAAAGATTTTTTGGGGCTGCTAGAAATATAGAAGAGGGTGGTTCTTTAACTATTATTTCAACTGCACTTATTGAAACTGGTTCAAAAATGGATGAAGTAATTTTTGAAGAGTTTAAAGGAACTGGTAATAGTGAAGTTGTATTAAGTAGAAATGCTTCAAATAGAAGAGTTTATCCAGCTTTAGATATTACTAAATCTGGAACTAGAAAAGAAGAGTTATTATTAACTCCTGAAGTTCTTCAAAGAACATGGATATTAAGAAATGCAATTTCACAAATGGATGAAGTTGAAGCTTTAAAATTCTTATATTCAAAAATGCAAAGAACAAAAGATAATGAAGAGTTCTTTAACTCTATGAATGAGTAGTAAACTTTTAATTTTAAACAAACAGACCTTTAAAGGTCTATTTGTTATTTAATGCAATTAATCCATTTGCCAAATATATTTTCCATGCAAAATAGTCATGACCTCCAATAAACTCTTCATATGTTAAATCATAGTTTTTTGCAACTAATACAGTTCTAAAATGTCTATTTGTTTCTAAAATATCTAAAGGTAAAAAGCCTGTTTCATAAGTTCCAGCATTTAAATAAAACTTAATATCTTTTTTCTTAACTTTTGAAAACTCTTTTGTTAGCCATTGTGCTTCATCTTTATTTTTAGGTGCCCACCAGTATGAACCTGATTGACTTAATACTTTTCCAAAAAAATCAGGATATAAAAATGCTATATATGAAGAAGCTAAACCTCCATAGCTAGAACCTGTTATAATTGTATTTGAAGATTTGTGAGTAAATTTAACTTTTGTTTTTATAAAAGGAAATAACTCTTTTACCATAAATTTTGCAAACTTTTTATTTGGAGGCAACTCTTTACTTCTTGACTTCTTTGAAGCATTATTGATAAAAATAGCAATTGTTGGTTTTATCTTATTGTTTGCAATTAAGTTATCTAAGATTAATGTAGTATTGATTTTATTTTGATAATTTTCTCCATCAAAAACAAAAAGTATATCATGCTCTTTTTTATAGTTATAATTGTGTGGCTTATAAATAGTAATATTTCTACTATTATTTAATATTTTGCTTTTTAGATTATATGTACTAATTTCTCCTTTTTTATTTCCTTCTTCTACTCCCCAATCCTTAATTTTATTATCTTTGATAAAAAAAGTTGACAAAGTATGATATTTATCCATATTTTTTTCTTTAGTATAAATATAAGGAGTTTTATTAAAAGGATCAATTGTTGCATTTGATATTAAAGCCATTTTTTGAATAAATCTTGGAGCATTAAGTTTAGGAATATCTGTGGCAATTTGATATGACATTCTAATTCCTTTTTTTACTATAAAACTTTTATACCATATGTCACTATTTTTATATCTAATAAAATCTGTATAATCAGCTGTAGGCCCACCTATTAATTTAACATTATAGTTTAATCCTTTGTGTAAAAAAGTTAAAATATATTCATCTGCTTTTAAATGTTCTATTAATGGAGTTCCTCTTTTTTTAACTTTTTCCCAAAAGGCTTTACTGTTTTTTGTTTTTTCTATATTTTTTAGTTCTTGTTTTAAAAAAGCACTTATAATTTTATTTTGAGGCTTTATCTCTTTTTGGTGATGAAAAATCTTATCTATTTTTAGTTTAAGTCTATTTTGTTTATTTCTATTTTTTATTTTTAAATAATATTTTCCTGTGTAGTTAGCCACAAAGTAAAAATTACCTTGTGGCTTTTTATTTATCATCAATGATTTTATAAGAACTCTATTTTTATCTAAAAGTTCAAGAGTTTCAAAACTTGATGTAGCTTTAAAACTTCCTGTTATAAAACTTTTTTTTTGTAGATTTAATTGATACAAATTTTCACTATTATAGTTTAGTATTTCATTTACTTCAAAAGTGTTTGCAAAAGAAAAACTATATAAAAAAATAGAAAAAAGCTTAAAAAGAGTCTTAAAATTTGTACTCAAGTGCAGCTCCTATTACCCTTGGAGAACCAACTGTTGTTCTATTTGTTTCAGCTTTATAGATTACTTCTTCATCAGTAAGATTATTTACATATGTTCTAAATGTAAAATCTTTGTATGTGTAGCTTGCATGTAAATTAACTAATGTATATCCATCTAATTTTTGAGTATTTTCATTATCTGAGTAATAATCATCTGTAAAACTTACATTACCACCCCATTCAAGATTATTATGTATTTTATGAGTAAAACCTAAGTTTGCACTATAAGTAGGTGTTGTTGATAGTTCATTACCTTCTAACTCTTTTGCTTCTTTTACACTATTACTTATTTTTGTTTTTAAAAGTCCAATAGCAGCAAAGATATTAAATTTATCTGTTATTTGTGCATCTATTTGAGTTTCTAAACCATAACTCTCAACTTTTGAAAGATTTCTAAATCTATTTGCAGCATCTGCTTGGAAACCATCAAAATCATTGTAAAATATATTTGAACTTAAATTAATTTTTTTATCATTTAGATAAGTTCTATAAGTTAATTCATATGAATTTACTTCTTCTTTATCATATTCATAATATTTTAAATCATCCCAATCTAATGAACCACCACCTTGGTTATAACCTTTTTGTGCAACTAAACTAATCATAGATTCAGTTGAAGGTTTATATGCTAAACCAATTTTTGGTAAAAATATTGTTTCATCAATATCTTTTTTTAAATTGGCACCCCAAGATACTGAATCTCTTTTTTGATTCTCTTTTTCTAATCTTGCACCTAATAATAAATCAAAACTATTATTTAAAGCAATAGTATTATCTGTATAAAATGAGATAGATTTAATTTCATCATTACCTAAATGTAAAGGAAAGTATGATGGTTTTGGTAAATGTGCATCTATATCTTGGTCTCTATCATAATAGTAAACTCCTGCAACACCTTTTATAAATGGTTTTTTGTATATTAATTTACTTTCAAATGTTTTACTTTTCTCATCAACAAAAACTTTTAAAGGACTTGGTACTTGAGTTATTTCACTATTGTAATCTTTAAATGAAAGTTGCGTTTGTAAGCTTATATCATCATTTATAATATAATCAATATTTGTAATATATGTTTTATCTTTTGAATCGTGATATCTTGAGTTTGTTCTATTTGCTTTACTTGCTTCAAATACATAATCTTTTGGATTTGTTACAAAGTTTAAGTACCCACCTTCTGCTTCTCTATGGTTTAATGTAAATTTTAAAGATAAATTTTCCATTGATTTTGGAAGATAAAGTAGTTTTGCTCTAAGGTTTGTATTTGTTGATTCATTTAATCTATCATTATTTTTAAAATTTTTATATTTAATATATCCATCACCACTATTTCTATCAACTGCTAATCTAAAAGCTAATTGATCTTCAATTAATGGTCCAGAAATTACTGCAGCTAATTGATTTTTACTCTCTTGATTTTCAAAAGCAGTTTTAATTTTACCCTCAAAATCAAAGCTTGGATCTTTTGTTTTCATTATTATAGAACCACCAATTGAGTTTCTTCCTTGAGTAGTAGATTGAGTACCTTTTAAAACTTCAATTTGTTCTAAATCCCATAATTCACCACTAATATAATTAACTCCAATCCATGTATTATTAACTCCGTCTATTATTGTATTTACTCTTGGTCTTGCACCTGCCATTAAACTTTTTGTTCCCTTTGAAACCCCAGTAGAGTCTATACCTCTAATATTTGGAACACCTAAATCACTTAAAACTACATTTGGTAATTGTTCAACAATATTCTCAATTTTTTTATAATTACCTATATTTATTGTTTTTTCATCAAAAACTGATACCGCAGTTGTAGTTTCAAGAAGTGTTTTATCTATCTTTTCACCAGTTACTGTTATTTCTCCATAAGAGATTTCTTCTTTTGGTTCTATTTTTTCTTTTGCATATATATTGCTTGTTAATAAAGTAATAGCACAAAAAGACAAAATAATTTTTTTATTTTGATTCATTTAACTCTCCTTTAAAATGATATTGAGTATCATAACTGAAAAGAATGATAATAAAATTACGAGAATAGAAAAATGACAAAAATTCCAAATATTTTAAAAAAAGATATAGAAATTTTAATTGTAGAAGATGAAACAATATTAGCAATGGGTATAAAACTTACTTTAAATGAGTTTGGTTATAGTGTTTGTGGTATAGAAACAAGTGCAGATGATGCAATACAGCATGTAAAAAAACAAAAACCAGATTTAATTTTTATGGATATTCATCTAAAAGATAACTCTTCAGGAATAAAAGCAGCTAAGTATATTTGGCAATACTATAAAATTCCAATTATCTTTTTAACTTCTTATACAGATGATAAAACAATCAAAGAAGCAATGCAAAGTGAACCATATGGCTATTTAGTTAAACCATATAAAGATAAAGAGTTAGAAGTAACAATTCAAACGGCACTAAATAAACATAACTATTTTTTTAAACATAAAAGTAATTTAGATAAAGAAAAAAAACATATTTTTAAATTTGAAAATGAAATTATTTATGATAAAACAAATTCAGTTGTAACTAAACAAAGTAACTATTTAAAATTAACAGGAAATGAGACAAGACTTTTAGAGATTTTAAGTGATACTCCTACTCAACCAGTACCTTTTGAAAAAATACAGAACTATATTTATAGGGATGAAATTAATGATATAGGTAGATTAAGAGCATTAATATATAGACTTAAACAAAAATTTGAAATTAATTTCATAGAGAATGTATTTGATTTAGGTTACAAATTAAAACTATTAGATGATTAAAATAAACTCTTTAAACTCAAAAATTTTCTTAAGCTTTTTTATTTTAGGTATTTTTTTATTGTCTTTATTTTTCTTGCAAGTTATTCCTCAAATGAATAAAGAGGAAAAGAAGCATACAATAAAGCAAATAGAGAATATGATATATTTAACTAATCAACAAATAAAACTTGTTATGCGTTCAAAAAAGAATAATGGAGAAATAAGAAAAGAAGAGTTGAAATCTATAATTGAACATGAAGCAATTAGAATCACAAATAGATTAAATTTAGATAATTCAATATCTAAAATAAAAGATAAATCATATCAGTTTAGTTCAAAAAAGATTAGTTGTAATACTTCTATTTTAAATAGTAATAAAGATACTCTTTTTCAATTAAAAGATGAGAGTTTCAAAGAGTTTAAAGATGAATTAAAAGATTCAACTTTTTTAAGAAGAGATATAAAAAATAAATATATATGTTCAACTGGAATAAGAAAATTATACTATACAAAAAATATTAAAAAACATAATAAGTTTTTAGTTATCTCTTGTGATATAGATAATTTTTCTACAAAAGGTGAAGAGTTTGAATTAAAATTAAAAAAAGAGATACAAAAGAGCTTTTCATTGCTTGATAGTTTTCATAAAGGTAAAGCATACTTAATGTGGCTTAATCCAAATATAAGAGATGATAAACCTTTATATAGTAAAGAAGATAGATATTTAAATGAAAAATATTGTTTGAGCAAAATATCAAATTTTACATTTCCCAAAACAGGAGATTTGACACCAAAAGAGATTATACAAGCTATTGATAAAGAACCAATAAATCATTTATTAAATGGAAAAAAGAGTTTAACATGGGTAAAAAGTATTAATTTAAATGAAGATGAATATTTTTTATATCTAGTAACAATTTATGAAAAAGATTTTTTAAAACATGTAGGTTTAGCTTATATGAGTATAATTCCTGCTGCAATTATCTCCTTTTTTATCGCAATAGTTGTTGCCCTTATTATATTTAATAGACTTTTTAAAAGTATAAATATTTTGAAAGATGTTGCATTTAAAGTGAATAAAGGAGAAAAAAATATAAGAAGTAATATAAAAGGCAAAGATGATATTGCAGTACTTGCAAAAGCTTTTGATAATATGCTGGACTCTTTAGAAGAAAATATTTCACTTTTAGATAAAAAAGTTGAGATTAAAACGAAACTTTTAAGTGATTCTTTAAAAGAGAAAGAGACTTTACTAAAAGAGATACATCATAGAGTAAAAAATAATTTAGCAATTACAATAGATTTAATTAAATTAGAAAAATCAAAAATCAAAGATAAAAAGACAAAAGATACTTTAACAAATATACAAGAAAAAATTTTTGTAATGGAACTACTTCATAGAAAATTATATGAATCTAAAGATTTAAATCTTATTCCTTTAAAAAATTTTATTGAAGACATTTGCCAAGATTTAACTGCTAGCTACTTTGTTGAAGAAAAAATATCTATTAATACGGATATTGAGCAAGTACATATGAATATTGATTATGCATTACCTTTAGGTCTTATCATAACTGAATTAATAACAAATAGTTTTAAATATGCTTTTAAAGATAAAGGAGAAATATTTGTAAGTTTAAAAAAAAGTGCTAAAAAGTATATTTTGGAAGTAAAAGATAATGGAAAAGGTCTTGATGAAAATATAGATGTCAATAATACTAAAACTTTAGGTTTTCAAATAATTTCAAATATTACAAAAGGACAATTATCTAGTAAACTTGAATATTTTTATGAAAAAGGAGCTAACTTTCAAATCATTTTCGAGATTAAAAGATAGCTTCTAAGTCTTTAACTATTTTTCCTTAACAAAAACCCCTACAATCCAACTAAATATTGCAAATGATATAAGTGCAAATACAATAAATAGAAATATCTCTAATATTAACATCTTCTTGCCTTTAATTAAATGAATGCTCATTCATTTATTAATAACTAATTTTATGCCATTTTTCATTAGAGATGAATTAACTGATTATGTAAAAGCTAACTTTATTCATGAGTATAAAATTAATAGTAGAATAGTTAAGATTAATCTTCTTTTGCTTTATAAATAGATGAAAATGATTAAACATGATGTGCCTATAAACTACTATTTATAGATTTTACTTTTAATATATTTATTTTAACAAAGTAGTTATCAAAATTTTGTTATAATCTGCCAAAATTGATATAAGGCAAAAGTTGAAAATAGGGGTTTTTGATTCTGGACTTGGTGGATTAACAGTAGTAAAAGCTATAGATAAATATTTTAAAGGTGCAGATATTTTATATATTGCTGATACAATTTTTGCTCCTTATGGAGATAAAACCCATGAAGCTATAAAAAATAGATGTATTTTAATAAGTGAATTTTTAATTAAAAATCACAATATTGAAGCTTTGATTGTTGCTTGTAATACTGCTACATCAGCTGCAATAAAAGAGTTAAGAAATTTATATCCAAATTTAATAGTAATTGGTACAGAACCAGGAATTAAACCAGCAATTGAATTAACAAAAACTTTAAATATTGGTGTTTTAGCAACAGCTGCCACATTAAAAGGTGAAAAGTATCAACTATTAGTAAATCAACTTTCAAAGCAAAAGCCTATTAAACTTTATGAACAAGCTTGTCTTGGTTTAGTTGAGCAGATTGAAAAAGGTGAAATCAATTCTTTAAAAACTAAAAATATGCTAAAAAAATGGCTTGAGCCAATGATTGAAAATAGTGTTGATACAATTGTATTAGGATGTACTCATTATCCAATAGTTAGTGACAATATAAAAGATATAATGGGTAAAGAGATTAATTTAATTGAAACAGGACAAGCAATAGCAAACAGATTAGAATATTTGTGTAAAATAAAAGGGCACTGTAATTTTGATCCTATTAAAATATCAATTTTACACACAGGAAATATAAATAAAAATATGATAGAGAAAATTTTTGAAAATAATAAAAATATAGATGAGATTGAAGTAAGGAAATGTGAGATATGAGTGAAATTAATATTGAGAAAAAAGTATTAGCATTAAAATATAGACCAAAAAGATTTGAAGACTTAGTAGGGCAAAGTACTATTTCACAAACACTATCACTTGCTTTAGATTCAAACAGATTATCCCATGCATATCTTTTTAGTGGTCTAAGAGGAAGTGGTAAAACAAGTACAGCTAGAATTATGGCAAAAGCGCTTTTATGTACAAATGGTCCTACATCAAAGCCTTGTGAAGTTTGTGAAAATTGTCAAAGTGCAAACTCAAATAGGCATTTAGATATTATTGAAATGGATGCAGCTAGTAATAGAGGTATTGATGATATTAAAGATTTAATTGAACATACAAAATATAAGCCAAGTAGTGCAAGATTTAAAGTATTTATAATTGATGAAGTTCATATGTTGACAACACAAGCTTTTAATGCTTTACTTAAAACACTTGAAGAACCTCCAGGTTTTGTTAAATTTATTCTTGCAACGACTGACCCACTTAAACTTCCAGCAACAATTTTAAGTAGAACTCAACATTTTAGATTTAATAAAATATCAAATGCAGATGTAATACATCATTTGTCACATATTTTAAATGAAGAAAATATTGATTATGAAACAGAAGCTTTAGAGATACTTTCAAGAAGTGGACAAGGAAGTTTAAGGGATACTTTAACGTTACTTGATCAAGCAATTATTTTTTCAAAAGGAAAAGTAAATACAATATCTGTTGTAGAGATGTTAGGTTTGATTGAGCCAAAAGTAATGGATGATATTTTTGATATTATTTTAAATAAAAAAGATATTACAAATTTAGTTAAAGAGTTAGAAAACTATGAAATCTCACAAGTTTGTGATGAAATGACTATTTATTTAAGACAAAAAATGCTTGATAAAGATGCTAAGTTTGATCTTTTATTATTTGATAGATTCTTTAGAGTTTTAGGTGATGCAAAGCACCTATTAGCTTTAAATTCTGATGCTAGTTTTGTTTTGATTTTAACACTTTTAAAAATGCAAGAAGCTACAAATTTAAAAAGTATTCAAGATATTATTAATCAAGTTGAACAAATTGAAGTTCAACCAGCAGTAAAAGATGCAATATCACCACAAAAAGTTTTAGAGCATGCACAAAATGATACTGAACATGTTTATGAAGAAGCAAAAGAGAAAGACACTAACGTAAATGAGATTGAACAGCAAACTAAGAATGAAGCAATATCAAATGTAGAACAAACACTTCAATCAAATATAAATACAAAAGAAAAACAAGAAGAGAATCACAATGTTTTTGAAGAAACAAAAATAGAAGAGCCAAATCTTGTAGATACTGCAATGTTTAATGAAAACACTATTCCTTTAGATAGTATTGATGCAGTTCCTTTTGAAACACCATTTGATGATGATATTGATGAAATTATAAATAATAATACTTCATTTGACAAACCAAAAGAAGAGCCAATAGTTTCTAATACTATTACAGAAAATATTTCAAATAATGAAAATAGTTTTCCACAAGAAGTACATGAGCCTATTTTAAATGAAGATTTACAAGAAGATAATTTAGATGCTTTAGATGAAGCAATTAGTTCAAGACTAAATCAAGAAAGTGATCCAAATGAGAAGCTTTATGATCAAGTAATAAATAGAGTTTATGATAGAGATGTAAGACTTGGAGAGTGCTTTGAAGATAACTTTGTATTTAAAAGTTTTGAAGCTAATAAATTAGAGATTATTTCATATGCAAAAGGTGAAGAAAGAAAATTTTTATTTAAACATTTTGGAATTTTAAAAACATTTATTTATGATGTTTTTGGGCATGAAACTGAATTGGATTTTATAAAAGATGAATCTGAAGTAGAAAGTCAAAAAAAAAAATCTAAAATAGAAAACCAAGAGAAACAAACAAATCAAGAGATTGAAAAAGAGCAAATAGAAGAACCACAAGCAATTGAAGAGGATTTAGCTGGTGGTTCAGGTTGTGTTGCAACTATGCATAATAGTTCTAAGCCAGAGCCCTCACAACAAGAACTACAAATCAATGATATATTAAATTCAAAGATGTTAAATAAAGCAAAAGAGCTTTTTGACATAAAAAAGATAACAGTAAAGACTAAAACTTAAAAAGGTTCTTTATTTATGGCATTTAAGTCATCTTTGAATATAATATTTCGAAATTTAAATAAGGAGATTTTATGTCTTTTATTTCAAAAATATTATTCATAAGTTTATTTTTAACTACTACTATTTCTGCAAATAGTATTGATGATAAAATATTAGAGTTTGAAAAAAATAGGTTTTCAAATAATAAACGAGTTGAGATTAAAAACTTATCAATTAACTTTAAAAAATCCCTACCTGTAAAAAATTGGTATGGATATATTATTGATATTGATGCGAAAATAGCTGATAAAAATGTAAAAGCTAAGGATATTGTGTTTTCTAATGGAACAGTTGTTTCACCAGATTTATTTGATATTAAAACTGGTAACTCTTTAAAAGAGATGATGACATTACCTTTAACAAGCAAGTATTATGATAAAAAAAGATTAATTGCTGGTAATCATGATGCAAAAGATAAAATAGTGATATTTTCTGATCCTTTATGTCCATTTTGTTTAGATTATGTACCAGATATTATTAAATTTGTAAATAAAAATAGTCAAAATATTGCTTTATACTATTATCACTTTCCTTTACTTCAAATACATAAAGCAGCAAATGCTTTATCAAAGGCTATGCTAGTTGCTTCTAATAAAGGGGTAAAAGATGTTACTTTAAAAGTTTATGAAGCAGATTTTGATCCATATTTTAACTCTAATGAGACAGATGAAAAAAAGATTTTAAATGCTTTTAATAAAGTTTTAAAAACTAATATTAAACTTGATGAAATTCAAAGTAAAGAGATTCAAAAAGAGATTGAAACTGATATACTTATGGGTGAATATGTTATGGTTGAGGGTACACCAACAATTTTTGTAAATGGTGAACAAGATAAAACAAAAAATAAATACAAACAATTAGGAAGGTAATATGAAAAAATTAGTAATAGCAACAAGAAAAAGTAAATTAGCTTTATGGCAAAGTGAATATATAAAAGAACAACTACTTAAGCATTATCCAGATATGCAAATTGAGTTAGAAACATTTTCAACAAAAGCTGATAAGATTTTAGATGTACCTTTAGCTAAAATTGGGGGAAAGGGTTTATTTACTAAAGAGTTAGAGATTGCACTTTTAAATAAACAAGCAGATATTGCAGTTCATAGTTTAAAAGATGTTCCAGTAGAGTTTGAAGATGGTTTTAAACTTGCAGCAGTTACAAAAAGATTTGACCCAAGGGATGCATTTTTAAGTCAAAACTATGATAGTATTGAAAACTTACCACAAAATGCAGTAGTTGGAACAACTAGTCTTAGAAGAAGAATGGAAATAAAAATGCTAAGACCAGATGTTGTGCTAAAAGATTTAAGAGGAAATATTAATACTAGAATTGCAAAACTAAAAGCAGGTGAGTATGATGCTATTATTTTAGCAGCAACTGGGGTACAAAAACTTCAAATTGAAGATGAAGTTAATTATTTTGTTCCAGTTTCAACAGAAGATATGACTCCATCAATGGGACAAGCAACACTTGGAATTGAAACTTTAGACAATAAAGAATTAATTGAATTATTATCTGTTTTACATGATGATGATGCTCATATTGAATCTACAATTGAAAGAGATTTTGTTAGAGTCTTAGAGGGTGGTTGTCAAGTTCCTATTGGAATAAAAGCTACTTTAAGTGAAGATAAGAAAAGTATAAAAGTTGATGCCATAGTTGGAATGCCAGACGCAAGTGAATATATTCAAGATAGTATGACAGTTGATGTAAGTAAATTTGAAACAGTTGGTAAAGAAATGGCACAAAAATTCATACAAAAAGGTGCAAAAGAGTTATTAGCTAAAGCAGAAAAGGTTGCTTTTCAATAATTTGTGTATAATTAATGTCAATCTTAGATAAATTAGGAGTGACAATGAGAATAAATGTTGAACAGAGTCTATTTTGTTTAGTTGATGTGCAAGAGCGACTTTTCCCTCATATGAGAGACAATGAGCAGTTAGAAAAGCATCTTGTTACATTAATAAAAGGTCTTAAAATATTAGAAGTTCCTTTTATAGTTAATGAACAGTATAAAAAAGGAATTGGTGAAACTATTCCTAGTTTAAGAGAGTTTGTTGATGAAGATCCTCATTTTGAGAAAACAACATTTTCTTGTTGTAAAAATGAAACAACATTAGAAGCAATAAAAGCACAAAATAAAAAGTTTGTAATTGTTGCTGGTATAGAATCTCATGTTTGTGTCTTACAAACTTGTATAGATTTACTTGAAGCTGGATTACAACCTGTAATAGTAACTGATTGTATAAGTTCAAGAAAAGAGCATGATACAAAAGTAGCTTTAGATAGATTAACTCAAGCTGGAGTAGTTCCTACAACTTATGAGTCATTACTTTTTGAATTAACAGTAAATGCTAAAAATCCAGTATTTAAAGAGATTTCTTCATTGATAAAATAAAAGGTCTTGAATAATCAAGACCTTTTTATTAAAAAATATTAATCCATTGTTCCAGCAGGAACATATACATTACCATCCATAATAATTCTTGCACTTCTACTCATACTTGCTTTTTCTACAATATACTTTCCCTCTTTTTGTGATAATGTTGCACCAACTTTAATAGTACCACTTGGATGACCAAAAGTAACTGTATTTTTTTCTCCACCACCACTAGCTAAATTAACTAATGTTCCTGGAATACAAGCAGCAACACCAATTGCAACTGAAGCTGTACCCATCATTGCATGGTGTAGTTGTTGCATAGATAAAGCTCTAACATGCAAATCCATTTCATCTGCTTTTAGTTCTTTTCCTGAAGATGTAGTAAAATCTTGCGCAGGAGATACAAATGCAATTTTTGGTGTATGTTGTTTAGTTAAGGCTTCTTTAGCATCAGAAATTAGTCCCATTTTAAGTGCCCCTGCAATTCTAATTTTCTCAAATTTCTCTAAAGCTTTAGTATCAGAGTTAATATCTCCTTGAAGTTCAGTTCCTTTGTATCCAATATCATCAGCATTTACAAATACAGTTGGAATACCAGCTGTAATCATAGTAACTTTAAAAGTACCAACACTAGGAACTTCTAAGTCATCTACTAAATTCCCTGTTGGAAATAACTCTTCGCTTGGATCAACTGGCTCAACAAACTCTAATTTAATCTCTTGGGCAGGAAAGGCAACACCATCAATCTCATAATCACCCATTTCTTTTACCATTCCATTTTCCATTGTTACATAACATAGAATAGTTTTTTTAATATTTGCTTGCCAAATTTTTACACAACAAACACCGTTTTGAGGAACATTATCCACTAAACCTTCTTTTATGGCAAAAGGTCCAACTGCACTTGATAAGTTTCCACAGTTTCCACTCATATCTACAAAATCTTTATCAATTGCAACTTGACAAAAGTAATAATCTACATCGTGATTTGGAACTTTTGATTTACCAACTAAAATAGCTTTAGAAGTAGATGAAGAAGCTCCACCCATACCATCCATTTGTTTTTTATAAATATCTGGACTTCCTACGATTCTTTGAAGTAACTTATCTCTTTTTCTTGAATCTTCTTGTGCTTCTTTTGGAAGGTCTGCAATATTAAAGAAAGTGCCTTTTGAAGTTCCACCTCTCATATAAGTAGCTTTTACTTTAAACTGTGGTTTATAAGCCATAATATATTTCCTTATTATTAGTCTTGTAATATCTTTTTTAATATGAACAATATTCACACTAAAAAAGATAAATTAAAGGGGATAAACCCTTTAATTTTTCTTATTTGTTTGCAACAACTTCTTTTGCAAATTTTTGTAAAATTCCACCAGCTTTATAAACTTCAACCTCTGCTGTTGTATCTAATCTACAAGTTACTGGAATATCTACTTTTTCACCATTTTCTCTTGTCATAACTACTGTTAAGTCACATCTTGGAGTGATTTTACCTACTACTTCAAAAGTTTCACTACCATCGATATTATATGTATGTCTTGTGTCACCATCTTTAAATTGAAGTGGCAATACACCCATACCAACTAAGTTAGTTCTGTGAATTCTTTCAATTGATTCAGCTATAAGTACTTCAACACCTGCAAGTCTTACTCCTTTTGCTGCCCAATCTCTTGAACTTCCTTGACCATAGTTAGTTCCAGCAATAATAATAAGACCTTGACCTCTTTGTCTATATGTCTCAATTGCTTCCCACATTCTTGACTCAGTACCCTCAGGCATAATCTTAGTCAAGCTTCCTTGTTTTACATTACCATCTTCATCTTTTACCATTTCATTAAATAGTTTTGGGTTTGCCAATGTTGCTCTTGAAGCTGTATGATGATCCCCTCTATGAGTTGCATAAGAGTTTAAATCTTCAACTGGTAATCCCATTTTTAAGCAATACTCTCCTGAGGCTGAATCTGGCAAGATTGCATTTGAAGGAGAAAGGTGATCTGTTGTAATATTATCAGGAAACACTCCTAAGGGTCTTAAATCTTTAAGTGCTGGCATTCCCATAAACTCATCTTCCCAATATGGTGGTTTTTGAATATATGTAGAGTTTGGATTCCAGCTATAAAATGGCTCAACCTTTATAGCACTTAAACCATCTCTATTAAACATTGGCTCATAAATATCATTGAACATTTGAGGTTTTACACATGATTTTTCAACTGAATCAATCTCTTCATCTGATGGCCATAAATCTTTTAATGTAATATCATTTCCGTCTTTATCTTTTCCTAATGAATCATTTTCAATATCAAATCTAATTGAACCTGCTAATGCATAAGCAATTACAAGTGCAGGACTTGCTAAAAACGCCTCTTTTACATAAGGGTGAATTCTTCCGTCAAAGTTTCTATTTCCAGATAATACAGCAGTTGAATAGATATCTCTATCTATAACTTCTTGTTGAATTTTTGGATCAAGTGCTCCACTCATACCATTACAAGTAGTACATGCAAAACCAACTACACCAAATCCAAGTTTTTCCATCTCACTTAATAATCCTGCTTCTTTTAAGTAAACTTCAATTACTTTTGAACCAGGTGCTAATGAAGATTTAACCCATGGTTTTCTTGTAAGTCCAAGCTCATTTGCTTTTTTAGCTAATAATCCTGCAGCGATAACATTTCTTGGATTTGAAGTATTTGTACATGAAGTAATAGCAGCAATTAAAATTGCACCATCTGGCATCTTATCACCTTCTTGTACAAAATCTTTTACAATACCTTCTTCTTTTAAAGTTGTTGTAGGCACTAGTTTATGAGGTTTAGATGGCCCTGCTAAACTTCTAGTAACTTTTGATAAATCAAATTTTATAGTTCTTGCATAAGTAGCATTTTCTAATTGATTTGCCCATAAACCATTGGCTTTTGCATAAGCTTCTACAAGTTCAACTTGTTTTTGCTCACGTCCTGTTACTTTTAAATAATCAATAGTTTGTTCATCAATAGCAAACATACCTGCACTTGCACCATATTCAGGAGTCATATTAGCTATTGTTGCTCTATCTCCTAAATTAAGATATTTGATTCCATCACCAAAGAACTCTAAGTATGCAGAAATTACATCATTTTCTCTTAAAAATGAAGTCATAGCAAGGGCAATATCAGTTGCAGTTATACCAGGTGCTCTTTTTCCTGTTATTTTAACTCCAACAATATCAGGAACTCTCATATAAGAAGGATTACCAAGCATTACATTTTCAGCTTCTAAACCACCAACGCCAACAGCAATTACGCCAAGTGCATCAACATGTGGAGTATGTGAATCAGTTCCAACTAAAGTATCAGGACTTGCAATCCCCTCATTTAAATGAACAACTGGAGACATTTTTTCTAAGTTGATTTGGTGCATGATACCATTTCCAGGAGGAATAACATCTACATTATTAAAAGCTTCTTTTGTCCAGTTTATAAAGTGAAATCTATCTGCATTTCTTCTATCTTCAATATCTCTATTTTTTTGGAATGCATCTGGATCAAATCCACCACACTCAACTGCTAATGAGTGGTCAACGATTAGTTGAGTAGGTACAACTGGATTAACTTTATCTGGATCTCCTCCATCTCTTGCTACTGCTTCTCTAAGACCTGCTAAGTCAACAAAAGCAGTTAAACCTAAAATATCATGGCAGATAACTCTACTTGGATACCAAGGAAAATCTTTATCAGTTCTTTTTTCGATTAATTGAATAAGTGAATCTTCTAATTTTTCACTTGGGCATTTTCTAATTAAGTTTTCTGCTAATACTCTTGATGTGTAGTTTAGTTTTTCAAATGAACCAGGAGTAATCTCTTCAACAGCAGTTTTTACATCATAATATTTAACATCTAATTTATCTAATTGTTTAAGATATTTTTCATTTGTCATTTTATATCCATTTAGTTTGTATTTAAAAGGATAAGTTTTACTTACCCTTTTAGTATTTTTAAGTAGTGCACCATATAAGGTACTAAAGTTTTATCTCTCTTCTAAAGGAACGAATTTTAAATTTTCAGGACCAGTATAGTTAGCTGATGGTCTAATAATCTTTCCATCTTCTCTTTGTTCAATTACGTGTGCTCCCCATCCTGTAACTCTTGAGATTACAAAAATTGGTGTAAACATATCTGTTGGAATTCCCATTTGATTATATGAAACTGCTGAGAACCAGTCAAGATTTGGGAACATTTTCTTTTGTTCCCACATAATTGTTTCAATTCTTTCAGCTACATCATACATAAGCATGTCATTATTTTCTTCAGATAAATCTTTTGCAACTTTTTTGATAACAACATTTCTTGGGTCACTTGTAGTATATACAGGATGTCCAAATCCTATGATGATTTCTTTTCTTGCCATTCTTTCTTTGATATCTTTTTCTGCTTCATCAGCAGAACTATATCTTTCTTGAATTCTAAAGGCAACTTCGTTTGCTCCACCATGTTTTGGACCTCTTAATGCACCAATTGATCCAGTTATACATGAGAACATATCTGAATTTGTTCCAGAAATTACTCTTGATGTAAATGTAGAAGCATTAAATTCATGTTCAGCATATAAAATCAAAGATACATGCATAGCTTTAACCCAAGATTCACTTGGTTTCTCACCATGTAATAAGTGTAAAAAGTGTCCACCAATAGTATCATCATCTGTTACAACATCAATTCTTTTTCCATTGAATGCATAGTGATACCAATATGTAAGCATAGAACCAAATGAAGCCATTAGTTTGTCAACGATATTTTGTGCTTCATCTTTTGGATGAGCTTCATCTTCTGACATAATTGCACCAAGAACTGAACAACCTGTTCTCATTACATCCATTGGATGAGAAGTTTTTGGTAATTGTTCTAATGCAACTTTAACACCATCTGGTAAATCTCTCATACCTCTTAATTTTTCTTTATAAGCTTTTAACTCTTCTTTATTTGGTAGTTTTTCATGTACAATTAAATGTGCAATTTCTTCAAATTCAGCTTTATCAGCAAACTCTAAAATATCATAACCTCTATAATGCAAATCATTACCAGTAACACCAACTGTACAAATAGCTGTATTTCCAGCAGCAGTACCTGAAAGTGCAACAGATTTTTTTGGTTTAAATCCTGTAGTTGTAGTACTCATAATTTTCCCTTTTCTATTTGATTTTTTTAATTTATTTTAGTTTGATTTGCTTTTTGCAAAAAGTTCATCCATTTTTTGTTCATACTCGTGGTAACCTAACATATCATAAAGTTCCATTCTTGTTTGCATTGTATCAAGAACACTTTCTTGTGTCCCTTTTTCTCTTAGTTCTTGATATACATTTAACGCAGCTTTATTCATAGCTCTAAATGCTGATAATGGATAAAGTACCATATCAATACCAACTGAACCTAACTCATCAGTTGTAAACATTGGAGTTGCACCAAATTCTGTAATATTTGCTAATACAGGAATATCAATAGCGCTAGTAAACTCTTTATACTCTTTTAAAGTGTGAATTGCTTCTGCAAATATTGCATCAGCTCCAGCTTCAACATAAGCTTTTGCTCTAGTTATTGCAGCTTCTTGACCTTCACTTGCATGAGCATCAGTTCTTGCAATAATATAAAAATCAGGATCTAAATCTTTTTTAGCATCCACAGCAGCTCTTATTCTATCGCACATCTCTTCTATTGAAACTAACTCTTTATTTGGTCTATGTCCACATCTTTTAGCAGCAACTTGATCTTCTATATGAAGTCCAGCAGCTCCAGCTCTAATGAACTCTTTAACAGTTCTTGCAACATTAAAAGCATGTCCCCAACCAGTATCTGCATCAACAATTAATGGAGTATCACAAATTGATGTTACTCTTCTAATATCAATACATACATCCTCAATCATTGTCATACCTAAATCTGGTAAACCATATGATGCATTTGCAATTCCACCACCTGATAAATAAATAGCTTTAAATCCTACTTTTGTAGCTTGTAAAGCTTGGTAAGCATTAATTGTTCCTACAATTTGTAAAGGAGTTTCTTCCTTAAGTGCTTCTCTAAATTTTTTCCCTGCGCTCATAATAAAAGTTCCTTCATATTAAATTTATAAAACCATTATACACCATTCAATAAACAAAAGATTGTATAATTATTGTATAGCAAAACTCAACTTTCTTGCGTAATAGTATATTATGTACAAAATTTGTTTTTATGTTTAAAAGTAGTACAATATGTGATAAAAATTGTTTAAGGATTTTAGTATGTCATATAAAACAGGAATAGAAAAAATTATTGAAATATATAAAAGATCTCATTTAAGTATATCAAAATTTTCATCATTAATTCAAAAAGATAGAAGAACTGTAACATCTTGGGTTGATGGATTAACAGACGTTGAACCAAATGATGAAGTAAAGAAAAAAATCTGTTCTCTTTTTAGGTACCCTGATTATATATGGGAAGATGGCTGTATGGATGAAGAATTTTTAAAATCAATTACTCAAATACCACAAAAAGAGGTTCGAATAATAGATGAAGATTATCAAGGTAGATTAAAATATATAATGGATATCGAAAAAAATAGAAGATTTGTAATCCAAGGACAATTTCCTGGACCTATGTATAGAGATACAGCAGTTCAAAGAGTATATAGAACAAGAACAGATAAAAACATAGAAGAGCTCAAACAAAATAGAATTGATCAAATGCTTAGATATGATTATGATACAACTGAGTGGTATTCAATCAAATCAATACTTAGTTTTTGTTATGCTGAAATTGGTAATTTCTTTACAAAAGAAGAAAAAATAAAAATATTAGAATTGATTTATGAACTTTTTAACAATAACTATAATAAAAAATTGTTTCTTTTTGACTCATTTTCAAGAAAAATTTATGGAATGGAAACTACATATATCTCTATAAATGTAAAACAAAAAATCTTATTTTTTAAATCACCAATTGAATCAGTTTTTATTGAAATTAGAAATAAAAACTTAGTAGAAAGAATGCATAGATATTACTCTTCACCAATTGAAGCGCCAAGTCATGTAAACTTTTTAGAATCAGTTAAAATTATTAAGATTTTACAAGATGCTTTAAAATACAACAATTCTTTAGCTCAAGCTTATGAAAATATAAATAGAACTACTGATTATGGAGAACTGTTTTTCAATAATCTATCTATAGATTTACAAAGACAAGTTAGTGCTCCAAAACAAGGACAAAGAAGAAATTAATGCAATATTTAGACCAATTTTTATTAATAGCAGTTGCACATATAATAGCACTTATGTCTCCTGGACCTGATTTTGCAATTATATTAAAACAAAGTATTACCCATGGAAGAGAAAAATCTTTATGGACTAGCTTTGGAATTAGTATAGGAATTTTGGTACATGTAAGTTATACAGTATTAGGAATAGGTTTGATTATTTCAAAGTCTATAATTATTTATACTATTATAAAATACTTAGCAGCTTTATATTTAATATACTTAGGAATTAAAGCTTTAAAATCAAACTCTTTTAAACTAGACAAGTTTGAAAAAGGTAAAACACAAAAAGAGATAACAAAATTTAAAGCATTTAGTATAGGATTTTTTACAAATGCACTAAATCCAAAAGCAACACTATTTTTCTTATCTTTATTTACTGTTATTGTGGATATAAATACTCCTTTATATATCCAAGGTTCTTATGCAATCTTTTTTGTAATATCTACTTTTTTATGGTTTGGTTTTTTATCATTTGTTTTAACAGGGAAAAAAGTAAGAGGTTTTTTTAACTCTTTTGGAAAGATATTTGATAAAGTAATAGGAGTGATATTAATTGCTTTAGGTATAAAAGTAGCGATGAGTGAAATGTGATAAGTAATCTATATTTTTCTCTTGAAGAATTTCTTCTTCGTTTTCTTACTTTTTAGTTGTAAAAAGTAAGAAAAAAAGCAACCAGACAAGTTGATGAAGGCAAAGCTACCTTACAGTTATATATTTATTTTTGCCCTGTAAAACTCGCTAAAGAGTGCATTTAGCACTCTTTTTTACGCTCAAACAGTTTCGGGCTTTACCAAAATAAATATATAACTTCCAGCTTCATCAAAGTCTGGGAAGAAGAGAGTTTGAGCTATCATATATAAATTTACAAAAATGAAGAGTTAAGATTTAGATATTGTTTAAAGAACAAATGTTCTCTAAACAATTTATAATATTTTTTTACTAGGTCGCTTAGTTGCTAATTCAAGAATATAGCATGGAAAACCATCTGGATCTCTTACTCCAAATACTTTTCCAAAAGGAACTTCTTGTATTGCTAGACAAATTTCAGCTTTTTGTGAAAGAAAATTAAACACATTATCTATATCATTTACAAGCCAATATATTTCTTGTTTTGTTTCTGCACCCATTGGTTCATCTGTAGTAATAGCAAAAGTATCAAACTGTATGTAATTTGGATGTTCTCTTTGAATATCAAGATTCATAGTTTCAACATAAAATTTTTTTGCTATATTTATATCTTTTACATACTCAACAACAAAGCCAAATTTTGGTTTTTCATTCATTTTAACTCCATAATATAAATTTGTATTATTATATTAAGATTTATTTAGTAAGTAAAAAAATATGGCAATATGCAAGATTAATATCATACCTTTTAGCTTTCTTACTTTTTAGTTGTAAAAAGTAAGACAAGTTGATGAAGGCAAAGCTACCTTACAGCTTTATCAAAGTTTGGGAAGAAGAGAGTTTAAACTATCATATATAAATTTACAAAAATAAAACAGCTTTATTGTTTTTTATTCCAACATCTACAGAAGCTGAGCGTTTGTTTTCTCTTTTTGGAAAAGGCTTGTAACTGTTTGAGTAAATAAGTATGCTAAAAAGCATATTTATTGTTGGTGGTTTTTTATTTTACTTTTTGCCACTCAAATTTAAAATATAACTATTTAACGGTGTCACAAGCTAATCAATAATTATTTTTATTAATTGCTTAGAATTTTTTACCGATATATTATCTTTATGAACTCTATGAAAATATAGTATCATATTTCCAACTATTTATTATACGAGAATTTCTAACACTCCTAGGCATTCTAACAATAGGTTTTTGACTATTTTATCTTTTTTTTAATAACTCTCTTTTTATCATAGGATTTAGTAAAGTTTCACCTCTTAAAGCAAACTGTTTAATTTCCTCAAACTCATAAATTTGTTTTGTTTCTCTTTTGATTTTAAAGTTACCTATTTGTTCTTCTATTGTAGATCTTGTCATCGCACTTGTTATTGCACCAATTGAAGTTTCATAAGCTCCAAATCCATAGCCTAAAGGTGTATTTGCATCTCTTATATACCAAGCAAGCTTTGCATCAATATAAGCACCTGTATCAGTTGAATACACATACATTTTGGCTTTATTTTTAAAATTTTGTCTATCAAGCCATCTTATCATACATCCAACATCATCAAAAAAATATACATTATGATTATAAATAACTTGAGCAGAGTTTAGATATCTTTTAATCATCATATCACAATCATTACAAATATATCTATTTTTATATGTTTCTAATACAACTCTATATGGTGCATCTTGCATATAATTATGCTCTACTTTTATATCTTCTCTTGTATCTTTTGAGTAATTATATAAAAATAAAGAGATAATAATTAAAAAAATATATGGTAAAACTCTTCTCATAAAAATACTCCATTTTTAATATAATAAATCACTACAAAATATGTACAAATTAGTACAAATATAGTATTAAATAATATTGAATATTTAAATAAATTAGTTATTTTTTTATTTATTAAAGACTCAATAATATAAGAAGATATACCAAAGAAAACTCCAAGAAACAAACTTATCCAAATAAAATATCCAACATAAAAATACTCTTTTTGTAAAATACAAAATGGACATTGATGATTAGGCAAAATATAAATATAAATACTAAAAAAATATGTTACTGAAAAATATGATATAAATAAAAAAAGGATATTAATAAGAAAGCTTAATACAATTTTTTTCAAATATGAAAATATTAATGTAAAACTAAAGATTATATAAAAAGTTATTGCAAGATTAGATTGTGTTAATCCAAAAGGTAAAGTATCAGCTTTAAATAGAGTTGAACAGCAAAAAACAGGAACTTTTAAAGGAACATTTACAAAATATAATACTTCAAAAAATATCTCAAAGAGAATAAGAAATAAAATGAAATTGAAAAAAAAGTATTTAGGTTTTATATATATAAATTTTTTTGATTTTATATCAAGGCGATTAACAATTAACCATATTCCCAACATAAAAACTATAAATATTTTGAGTAATAACAAAACTTCACCATAATCATTTGCACCAATTACACCAGCTATACACATAGCTCCAGGAACTACATTTGATAGTTCAGATAATGACTTTATAAAAAAGAAAAAGAGTATTATCTTACAAATAATTGTAAAATTAATTATGGTATTTACTAAATAGTTTCTTTTTTCTAAAGAGTACTGCAAAGAAGTAGTAATACTAAAATTCCAATTTTTTAATATTTTGATTACTGAATATTCACTAATTAGCATCAATATTACTAATATTACTTCAATAAAAATAAATACAATAATATCATTTAGTAAAAATATATTCATTACTCTATCTTTGCATCTTTTATATCTATATATCTATCAACAAACTCAAGATTATCAAATAAAGAATCATGTGTTGCAACAATAACAGTTTTTTTAAGCTCTTTAAATTTCTTTAACATTTCTATAAAAATCAATGAGTTTGATTTATCTAAATTTGCAGTTGGTTCATCTGCTAAAATAATTGAGGGATTCATCACAAGTGCTCTTGCAATTGCACATCTTTGTTTCTCTCCTCCACTTAAGTTTTCTACTTTTTGCTCTTTTTTATGTTCTATATTTGCAATTTTTAGAGCTTGTGTAACTTGCTTTTCAAGTTGATTTTTATCTATTTTTTTTAATACCAAAGGAGCCATAACATTTTCAAAAGTATTTAATCCAGAAATTAAGTTAAATGATTGAAAAATAAAGCCTATTTTTTCATTTCTAAAATTAGAAATATTAATATCAGGTAATTTTGCAATATTTTCATTTTCAATTATAATATCACCACTTGTTGGTTTACAAAGTCCTGCAATAATTGATAATAAAGTGCTTTTACCACTTCCACTTTTCCCTCTTATAATTATAGTTTGAGCCTCTTGTATCTCTAAATTGATATTATTTAAAGCAGTAAATTCATTTTGTTTATTTTCATTATATATTTTATATAAATTAGTTATTTTTGTCATTTCATTATCTCACTTATATCTTCAATAGCAACTTTCCATGAAGGAATAATAATAAATGCTAAAAAAGGAATTATTGTAAATAAAAAAATCAAAAAATGCATTCTAAAATCAACAGTTGGTGTAAAAATTATATTTTCCATTTGTTCACCTAAAAAAATATTTTTTACTATAGGTGCATCAAATATAAAAACAAAAATATAAGAAGTCAAAACTCCAATAAAATAAGAGCTTAAAGCAATTACACTATTTTGTATAAATTTTAAAGAGATAATATCTTTAATTGAAAAGCCAATACTTCTCAAAATTGCTATTTGTTTTTTTTGCTCTGTTAATACTGAAGATACTTGATTTTTTAATAATATAAAAAATGTCAACATTGCAACAATATACAAAATCATAAAGATTCCACCTTTATAATAAAAAATCTGTCGATAATATGATTGAAGTTGAGTTTTACTTATTGCTATTGTATTTGGAAAAATATCCATTATTTTTCTTGCTAAAAACTCTACTTCATTATCATTTGGAACATAAACACTAAGATAAGAGTATTGTTCATCATTCATTTGCAAAATTTCTCTTGAGACATCACTATTTGCAAAGATTGTATTACTTGACAAGATATTTGAAGCAATCACACTTTTTATTTTTTTTGTTAAAGTTCCATCAAGTGTTAAAAAGTTAAATTCTTTATCATAATGAAATATTTTAAACAACAGTTTTATATCTTTTGATACTATAATTTCATCATCACTTAGTGAATCATCTGCAATTAAATGAATAAGTCTAGAACTTTGAGAAAAATTATAATAACCATCAACTTTCCCTTGAACATTTTCAACTCCATCTAATTGCAATATTGTATTTATATGGTTTTCATTTAGAGGAAAGTATTTCCCTGATTTCGTATTTGTAACTATTATTTGGTCTTGATTTCCTAAAGTAGATAATAAATCATACTTAATAGAATCAGATATAAACAAAACAGTACTTAAAATAAATACAATAAAAGTAAATATTATAAAACTAAAAAAATATTCTGTTTTATCTTTCAACAAAAGCTTAATTGAGTAATCAATAAAATTTCTACTTAACATAAACAAACTCTTTATAATCTTTTGATTTAAATATAAAAGTATCTCTTACATATATTTTAGAAGAGTATTCTTTTAGATTATTAAATCTTTTTTCAAAATCAAAACTTTTATAATCTATAAAAGAAATAATAAACAATACAAAGATGATTAAACTCACTTTATAAATAAAACTCATTTTAAATACTCTAATACCTCATCAGTTATTTCACTAAAGAACATAACTTTTTTTCCAAAGTGGTCATTTTTAAAATTATATGCAGCTTGGTCTGATTCAAAGGCAACTAACTCTTTCCCCATTGGACCATAAACATCAGAACCCATAACATAAAATGCTTTTCTTGCATCAATCTTTTTTGTTGTAAAATAATCACTCACATAAATTTCACCAATATTATTTTTGCCTTTTTGAAATACAAATTTCAACATATCTTTTGGCCCATCAAAATAGTAATGTTTTTGTTTGTACTCTAGCATTGTTGTCCATTTTGGATATTTATGTACAAACATTCCACAAATCACACATTTTGCATCTTTTGGTACATCTATACTTTCTATTTTTCTAATTGTTTTATCTAACTTCTTTGTATCCCATAAATAAACAGTCATTGCTTGTAACTGTTTATCTTTATTCACTTTGCAAAATTCTTTAAGTTTAGTTTTTAAATCAGTTATAGTTTTGATATTTTCTATACTTATTTTATTACAATTAGATTCATAAAGTTTTTTTCCTACTTTATAAACTTTCTTTTTCTTTTTTGTATCTAACATAGATAAGTCTTTTAAAAAATCATTTCTAACTACAACTATCAAATCTTCAAATTCAACTAAATTTCCACCATTTTTACTTATAAAATCCAAAGCATCTTTTTTTTGTTTAAAAGCATATTTACTATGAAAACTCATTGTTGCTGGCTTATTACTTCCTATTACAAAGAAAGCTTTTTTAGCATCAATAAATTTTAAACTATTTGTATCTACTACTTTTATTTCACTATCAAATTTACCTTTTGTTTGTTCATACAAACAATGAATAGAGCAATATTGTCTATTGTTGTAAATATAGTTTGTTTTATAATGTTTTGGTAAACTCATAGCACAAGAACTACAATAGTATTTATTACTTCCTTCATTTATAAAAGTACCTTCATCTTTCTTTATAGATTGAAAACTCTTTGCAAAAATCAAGCAAGAAAATATTGTAAGAAGTAGTAAATATTTTTTCATTTTTCTGCCTTATAATTTTCTAATAATTTATAATTATCACAAGCTAGTTTCAATCCTTTGTCACAAGATTTTTTAAATAAATCTTTTGCTTTTATAAAGTCTTGTTTTACACCTAATCCTTTTATGTGAAGAACTGCAAGATTGTTGCATCCTTTTAATCCATTTTTACTTTTACACGCTTTTTCATATAAAGAAGCAGCCTTTTTAAAATCTTGTTTTACACCTTTTTTATTTTCATACATATTACCTAAATTTTCACAAGCAATAGATACACCTGCTTTACACGCTTTTGTATATAATTGTATTGCCACGTTATAATTTTGTGATGTACCTCTTGTACTTTCATACATAAAAGCTAAATTACTACATCCTAATTCATCATAACTATTACAAGACTTTTTATAAAAAGAGAATGCTTTTTTTGTATCTTCTTTTACACCGTTTGCACTATCATATATTCTTCCAAGGTTATTACAACTTGCTGCATGATTTTGCTTACAAGCTTTTTCATATAAAGTTATTGATTTTTTAATATCTTTTTTTACATCTTTAGCATTCATATAAATAACACCCAAGTTATAGCAAGCTGAAACAAAGTTTTTATTACAAGCCATTTCATAATATTTTATAGCTTTCTTTGTATCTTTTTTTATTCCTTTTGAACCCATATATAATATGCCCAAGTTATAACAAGCTGAAGCTTTGTTATCTTTAATACAAGCATTTTCATAAATAGATGCAACTTTTTTGTGGTCACCTTTTTTGTGAGCTTCCACACTCTCTTTTATATATCCTGCTTGTAAAACAGAAAATAAAACAGAAAATAAAATTAAATACTTCTTCATAATTTATCCTTTAAAATCCCATATCATCTAACATCAAATACTCTAAACAACTTGCATTATCTCCAAGATTGCAACCTCTTTCATAAATCTGTTTTGCTTTTATATAGTTTTGTCTTGTTCCTCTTCCCGTTGCATGTAAAACTGCAAGTTTATAGCACATTACCGTATCTTCTTTATCACATCTTTCTTTATAAACTTTTAGTAGTTTTTTATATCCATCAGGATTTGTAGTTGCGATATCTTTAATATAAATATCTACTAATCTAAAGCATGATTCTGTATCTTCTTTATCACATCCTTTTTTATACCAAGTTGCAGCACCTTTTGTATCTTTTTGTTTATTTAAAATATTCCCCACTTTATAACAACCTAATAAAAAGCTTTTTTCACATGCAGCTTTATACATAGCTAAACTTTTTTGTGCATTTTTTTTAGGCTCTAAATAGTATTGGTAAACAGAACCTAAATTGTAACAAGCAAGAGCAAAGCCTTTTTTACAAGATTTTGAATAATATTTCTCAGCTTTTTTATAATCTGTTTTAAGTTTTAATATTCCACCTTTGTCATAACAAACTCCAACTTTATAGCAAGCTCTTTCATTTCCTAAAGTACAAGCTTTATCATAAAACTCAAATGCTTTTTTAAAATCTTGTTTTACTCTCTGTTTATTTTCATACATAAAACCAACTTTATAGCACCCCTCACTACTTTTGTTTTGACAAGCTTTTTGATAAGATTCAAATGCTTTTTTATATTGGGCTTTTGAATAAAAACTATCAGCTGTATCAATAGTATTAGCATAAACAAACATTGTTGATAATAATAAATATAGTAATAACTTTTTCATAACTTCACTCCTAAGATTTTATTGTTTTTTTTAATTGTGCTCTTATTTCATCCATTCCCATATAAAACTCTTTCATCATTACTACACTTAAATATTCTCCAAAAGGTGTAGGAATAATTTCACTTTTTGTAATATTAATTGCATCAATAAATTTCAACAATAACAACTCAACATTTAGACTTTTTTCAACTGCTGTATTAAACTTATTATTAAATTTTTCAATATCAACTTTTCCATTAAATAAATGTACTAAAAATTGATACTGCAAATATTTTTTTAGTCTAAATTTTTTAGAATATGCAATTATTGTATTTGAATTATTTTTTAGTAAATTAGAATACTCATTTAAATCATATGCATTTACAAAAAGTTGTCTATTTATATGAGTAAATGCACCACTTCCCACACCAACATACTCATTGTTTTCAGCAATATATTCATCTTTTAGATTAAATCTATTTTTTGAAAATGCCCATGCATTATTTTGGTAAAAAGTTGACATTTCATTTTTTATTAATAGATATAATTGATACTCACGACTATTTTTTAATAGTTTAAATTGAGAAAAAATATCTATATTTCTTAGTTTTGATTTCATCAAAGGATAAGTTATTATCTGTTTTGCACCCAAATTTTTAGCTATTTTCAAATCATTTAATAACATCTCTTCTGTTTGTGTTGGAAAATTAAAAATCAAATCTAAACTAATAGTAGGGAAAACATCTACAACTTTTGAAATTTTATTTTGAAGTTGAGAAGATGAACCATATTTTTCAAATCTAGAAGTCTTTTTTAATATTTCATTATCAAATGTTTGAACACCAATTGATAATCTATTTATCAAACCATTGAAGTTTTTTAATATATCTATATTAATATGATTTGGTGTAGTTTCACAAGATACCTCTTTTATATCAAAAAGCATTTTTGCATACTCTATTGTATTTAGTAACTCAACTTTATCAATTAGAGGCGTTCCTCCACCAATATATAAAGTATCAAAATTAAAACCTTTCTCTTTTAACTTTAATAATTCAATTCTTAAGTTCTTAAAATAAGCACTACAATCATCTTTTTTATACTTAAATTTATGAAAAGTACAAAAACTACAAAACTCTTCACAAAATGGAATATGCATATATAAAAAATATTTTTTATTTCTATCAAATTCATATGTTATCTCTTTGTTTGCATACTCCAAAGTCATACACTCATTCATAGAGTTTTGTATCAATTTAGAAGAGGTATAAAAACTTAATAACTGCATTGATTTATTCATAATATCTTCTTTATTTTATAACTTTTACATCTTTTTTAAAAAATGCACATACAATTACAACAAGAACTATAACAATTACATAATATACAAAAGTTGGCACGGGAACTTTATCTCCTGATGCATAAGAGTGCATTCCTGATAGATAAAAATTTACTCCAAAATATGTCATAATTATTGAAGAAAATGCAACAACTGATGACACAAGAAATATATAAATACTATTCATTTTAGGAATAAATCTTAAATGTAATACAATCGTATAAACAACAATTGAGATAAAAGACCATGTCTCTTTAGGATCCCAACCCCAATATCGTCCCCAACTCTCATTTGCCCAAACTCCACCAACAAAATTTCCTACTGTTAAAAGTGAAATTCCTATAATCAAACTCATTTCTGTAATTGCAGCTAATTGTCTTATTTGTTGATTTATATCTTCTTCATTATTTTTTGATTTAAGTATCATCAAAATTAAAGCAAGAAATGCCAAAATTGCACCAAAACCTAAAAAACCATAACTTGCAGTGATTACAGATACATGTATACTTAGCCAATAAGATTTTAAAACAGGAACCAAAGGTGTAATTTGTGGACTAATAAAATTTAGATGTGCAACTAACATAATAATTGCACCTAAAATTGAAGATGAAGCTAAAGATAACAAAGATTTACGAAATATAACTAAACCTGCTAAAATTGATGACCATCCAACATAAACTAAAGATTCATAAGTATCACTCCAAGGTGCATGACCTGAAACATACCATCTCATCGCTAATCCCAAAGTATGAAAAACAAACCCTAAAAATAATAAAAGAAAAAATACTTTTTTGATTTTTGGAAAATCTTTTTTTGAAAAAATTGATACTATTGCAAAAAGTAAAGCTACAAAACCAACTAAAAAGTAAAATCCCATCAAGTTTGGAAATATTTTTAATTTATTAGATAATAATTCTACTTTTGTTTGATAAGTTGAAGGTAATATATCTGAATCAATCTCTCTTTGATTTATTTTTAATATGTCTAAAGCTTCATTTGCTTCTTTCCAGTCATTATTTATAATTCCTTTTGATAAAGCACTTTTATATTTAAATAATGTACTTCTAATAGAATCATCCAACCAATATTCATTTATTGCTTCTTGAGGACTAAACCATTTTTTTGAATTATCAAAAGAGTTTGGAATTATTTTATAAAATATACCAATTGAAGCTAAATAGTAGATATTTAATCTCTCATCAAGTTTTATCAAATCTTTATCAAAAGTACCTCTTTTTGAAGGCATTTTTTCATTTGCTTCATCTATATATTTATTTAATTTATATTTCCCATATTTATCAAATACAAAAGAGAAAGAGATATATTTTTTATCTTTTTTAAGTTTTAGAATATCTTTTATTTTGCTATTTTTTATTTTGATTAATTCTATATTTTCCCACTGTTTTGGGTCGCTAAATATTCCAAGCATTATTTGAGTTGCAGAAAGATTATACATTGAATCTTTTGATGATATTTTATGTAAAACATCAATTGCTTCTGTACCCATTGGTTTTACACGCCCATTAAAATCTTGAACATAAATTTCAGCAAAAGATTTTGAGTGTTCTTTTGTATTTTTTCTAAAATTATCTAAATAATCATTTGTTTGTGCATTTGCATAGGTATTAAATAAAAATAAAATTGGCAAAATAATACATAGATTATTTTTTATTAAAAAAACTCTAAGTCTTTCAAATCTACTTCTTTTAGTAAAAAAGTTCAATACAAATCCTAAAGATAAAAGAAAATAAGCAAAATATGTTGGCCATTTTCCTGGGTCTTTATTTACTGAAAGAATTGTTCCCATTTCATCTCTATCATAAGAAGATTGGAAAAACTTAAATCCTTTATATGTTAAAGGATTATTCATAAAAATTCTATAATCAAAATTTGTATCATTATCTAATAAAGTAACTTCACTAGCATATGATGATGCACTTTTTGAACCTGGATATCTTTGTATTTGAAAATCTCTTAATTTTATAGAAAATGGAAGTTTTATTATCTTTGAACCCCAAGATAGTTTTATATCTTTTCCATCTACTGAAAAAATAGCTGGTGGCTCTAAATTACCGTGTCCTCCATTTATTTGTAAATCTTGTTTTTTATTATCATAACTTACTGTAACAAAAAGATTTTCTACATTTGTTGTTTTTTTATATTTATAATCTTTATATTCAACAACCAAATCTTTATCATCTATTTTATGTATATATTTAAAACTATTGTCACCTATTTTACCAAGGGCTAATGGATGCTCAAATATTTTATTTTCAACTTCTATTTGAAAATAAGACTTTTCAGAAATCACTCTATTTTCACTCATATTTTCTCTTATATGAATTACTCCTTCATATCCAAAATATCTAGTAACTCCTGCTCCTATTAAAACAAATACAAATCCTAAATGAAACAAAAAAGCACCCATTTTTTTATACATTTTTTGTTTAATGATTATTCCAACTAAAGATATAGTTAATAAAACCATAACAACTTCATACCAAAGTGCATTATAAACTAAAACTTTTGCTGTTTGTGCATCATAATCATTTTCAATAAATGTAGCAACTGCTGCACCTAAAGCTAATAAAATCAACATTAATATAATAAATTTATATGAAAGAAACACTTTTTTAAAAATATACATAATAACCCCTAAACAAAAATTGTATTTACCTACACACTAAAAGTTTGACCTGCATAAATAATAAATAGCCGTAAACATAAAACTCCTACAATACTACACATTGCAGAGATATAAAATATGCTATTTGAATTCTCTTGTTCTTTTTTGGAAAAGTTTAAAATAATTGGTAATAAAAAACCTATACAAACTATTCCTACCCAAAAAACAGTAGACCATGAACCTTCATGAAATGCAGCTAATGCAATTTTTCCTGCTTCATTTCCTGTTGCAAGAGAGATATATAACATTGCTAAAAAAAGTATCTCAATAGCCATAATTGGCCACTCAATTTTATGTAAAATTTTCATATCACTTGAGTGAACATTTTCATTAAAAACTCTTTTTGCCATAATGCAAAGAGCAGCTGTTCCAGCTGATAATCCTGAAATTACAAAAAGTGCTGGTAAAATTGATGTATTTAGCAAGGGAAAACGTACTAAAACAGATATTAAGAAACCTGTATAAGCACAAATCACAACTCCAAATAGAAATAAAACTCCTTCTAAAATAACTCTAAAATTCAATAATAAATCAACTATTTTTGCCAAAAAAGAAAATTTCTCTTTTACAAAATCTGCAAAAGCAAAAACAACTGCAACAAAAGTCAAAGGGATATAAATCATAAGTGCAGCTACACCAATTGACATTACTGAATTAAAATTATAATTTATTAAGATTTGCCAAAAATTTAAAGGTCTTGTCAAATCACCAACTAAACAAACCATTCCCAATAAAATAGTTACAAAAGCCACTAAAGAAGCAGATTTATATACAGCAGTATTTTCTGTTTGGTTTTTATAAAATCTAATCAATAAAGCTACAATAATAGCTCCACCTGAAATACCAGCTAAAAGTAAATATACTGATATTGGCCATTCCCAACCTATTTCTTCAGTAAAACCTGAGCTATAAGTGATTAATTCATTCATCATAAACTCCTGTTTTAAGTTTAGGTATATATCTAAGACTTGGTTTTGTTCCAAATCCTGGTTTTAACCTAACTGCATCTTTAACATCCAAAATTTTATTTATATATGCTGTTTCATCATTTAAATCACCAAATACTAAAGCATCATATTTACATGACTCAACACATGCTGGATCTTTACCTTTTGCAAAATTTGTGTTCAAACAAAAATTACAATTTTCTGCTGCATTTGTTCTTTCATTTATAAATCTAACATCATAAGGACAAGCGACAATACAATATTTACAACCTATACATTTATCTATATCCATTGTAACAATATCTGTTATTGAATCTTTATGACATGCACCAGTGGGACAAACTTCGGTACATGGAGAATCAACACATTGTTGACAAGATACTCTCATATATTTTTTATGTTGTAAATCATCAGGTTTTGTCTGATCTTCTACATATAATCTATGTTGATTTTTAGGAACTAAATTTATCTCTTGACAAGCAATTTCACAATCACTACATCCAACACATTTATTTTGGTCATATATCATTGCATAGTGAGGTTTTTTGTTCTCTTTGTTTGTATTTGCATTAAGCCCATACTGTACACTTCCAAGAAATAAAGAACCTAATCCTATACCTTTAATAAAATTTCTTCTATTATTCTCTTTACTACTACTCATCAGCGTATCCTCTTTTCTTATTTAGAAACTTGATTTCCTTGTTTTGTAGTACCATGACCTGACATATCTAAATTACTTACTGCTTTCATTTCACCTGGTTTTAAAACTTTTAGTAATTCAATCTCAAAAACTAAAGTTGAGTTAGGTGGAATATCTCGCATTTGAACATCTTTGTATGCTAACTTACTTGGAATATAAAACTTATATTTTGAACCTGTATGCATTAGCATCAAACCCTCTTTTAACCCATCAATTAAATTAATCATAGATAAATGAGCTGGTGCTTTTCTAGCATATGTATCATCAAAAACATATCCATCAATTAAAGATGCCTTATAATTCATAATTACAATACTTTCAGGTTTTACACCTTTAGTTTTTGTATCTTTTATCACTTCATATTGTAATCCTGATTTTGTAACTTTAACTGTCGATTTTTTTGCATTTTTACTAAGAAACTCTTTTTCTTTTTTTGCATTTGTCTCTTGCAGTTTTTTTATCTTCACTTTTTGTGCTTTATTTAAAAGTTCTGCTCTTTTATTTAGATTATCAATAACTTCTGATTCACTAATTTGTAATTTTTGTTTTAAAGCATCTTCAAAACCTTTTACAACTAATGCCACATCAACTTTTGCTCCTAATTGAAGCTGCCCATAAATTTGGTTATTTATATAATTACCAGTAGATGCTCCTAAACTATAAGATTGCTTTTGAATATCAGTTTTTAACTCTGTTGAAAAACCTTGTACTGCAATACTTAAAATAAGTGGAACAACATAACTTAATTTTATTTTTGTTAAGTTCATTAATTAATCCTTACCTTTTTAAATAAGGATTACACAAAAGTGTAACCCTTTTTTTGATTCAAATACTATTTAGAAGCTTTTGATAAAATATTTTGAGCTTCTTGAATATATGCTTGTGCAGCTTGTGCTCTTCTTTTTGTATATTTAAATCCATGAACTCCCCATGAACCATCTTTTTTGATTAAGTCCATAGCATCTTGAGCTTTTTCAATTAATTCATTAACTCTTGATCTATCTTCAACACTTAATTTTGTTACTTCAAGCATTTCATAGATTCCTTTAATAGCAACAGTAACTTCTGAATAGATTTTTTTGATTGGTTTTTGCCAACCTATAACCTCATCATAAATTCTACTTTGGTCTTTAAAGTGTAATGTTTTTTTCAATTTAGATTGAACGATACTATGACAACCTTTATTATCAATCATATCTTTATCTGCCCATGAAGTTTTACCACAAGCCCACATTAAGTCAATATAGTTGTGACCTTCGTCATTTTTAGCAATATACCAATCTTTGTATTTTTTAGGTACTGTTTGAACTCTTGGTTGACCTGGAGGTGGATTAAGAGTTTTTTTATCAGGACTTACATTGATTTTCCAAATATGTGATCTTCTTTGTGTATCAAAACCAGCATGATCTTGATATTGAATTGCATAGAAGTTTTCACAACTCATTAAATAAGGCATATGACAACTAGCACAACTTACTTTGCTGTGAGTATCTTTTGTATTTTTAACTATTTTTGCAGCTTCTTTGTGACAGCTTGCACATGATTTTCTAATTGCAGGTTTTGTATAGAATGAACTTAAATAATCACCAGTATCTTCATATACACCACCTTTTTTTGCAGTAGTTGTAACAACATAACCACTTACATCATGAGGGTCATGACAAGTTGTACATCTCATACCTGCTTCATAGTGTGCAGTAAAGTAAGATTGAGAACCTTCAGTACCACAACCAGGACCAGCTGATTTAAATTTTGAAGTTAATCCAAGTTCAGCAGCTCTTGCTTTTAAGTTTGGATCTTTAGAGTTTCTAAATTTTTCAGCCAAAAATGGTCTAAAGCTAAATCTTTGGTGACATCTTTCACAGTTAGAAGTTCTAAGTCCTTCTCCACCTTTTAAATGTCCGCCAGCACCATGGCACTCTTCACATGAAATACCTTTTGAAATAGTATGTTTTTGTAAAGATTTAGCATTACCTAAATCAGCATAAAATTCTTTTTCTGTTTTATAATCAAATTGCCAAGGGTGACATACTTGACAGTAAGATGATGCAGCTTGAATAGCCATACCTTTTTTATATCTTGCAGCATACGAAGCCAAACCTCTAACATAACCTGAGTTTTCACCATGTTCTTCTAATGTTACAGGAAAATTAGGAATAAATTTTCTAATTTTTTTAGCAACTTCAGGTGTCAAATCATTTGCCCAAGTTCTTTGGAATTGGTTTGAACCAGCAACAACTGTACCTGTTCCATCTTTTAATAAACCACCAACAACATGATAAGTTCCTCTTAATAACCAAGCATCAAAATATCCCATTTTTGTTCTAAGATGACCTACGGTACAATAGATAGAATCAGGAGTAATTCCTTTTGGTAAGATAGAAGCAGTATCTTTACCAAAAACTGATTTATTTAATTCATTATTTACTTCAGGGTGTTCTCCTGGGAAACGAATAGTTGAAGAGTGTCTTGATCTGCTCCATTTCTCATATTGTGCAGCATGACACTCTCCACACTTTTCTGGACCTACAAATTTGTTAGGAAATACTAACGGATCAGTAGAAGGTAATCTATACATAGTAGAAGTAATACCTTTTCTTTTACTATATTTTTGAAAATCATTACCATGACCTGCATGTACAAATTCTTCACCTCTATCAACAACATTCAACTTCCCAACAACTTTACCATTAGGTAAATACGTTGTAAAAATTGGATGATGTTTAAAAATCCAGTCATATCTTGCTTTTTCTTGGATAACATAGTCTCTTAGTGTGATAACACCTCGAGTATCTTTGGTACCCTCGTTTTCAGCAATGATTTTTTGTGCATCTTTACTCATTTGAGGTGAGTTGTTGTTATGACTAGATGCAAATGCAATATTAACCATAATGCCAATACATATAAACAAACAAACAAACAGTCTTTTATTTATACTTCTCATTACTTCTCCTTTTTTTTGTTGATATACTAATAATAAATTTTAAGATATTTTAAAACTTATACTTCGTATACCAATCGAAATAGTAACAACAAAGAGGGTGAGAAAAGGGAGAATAAAAAGAAAATATTTAGTTAAATAATAAAAAAGCCAGTTTTATGGGATTATAGTAGATTTAAATTTTATTAAATTAATTAATTTTTATTTATAAAATAGATTTAAGATTTAAAAGTTATTTCAAAAATTACACCATTTTCTAGATTTTTAGCTTGAATTGTTCCTTTATATCTTTCAACAATAACTTTACAAATATATAGACCAATTCCAGTAGCAACACTTAAATCTTTTGTAGAGAAATATGGTTTAAAAATTTTATCAAAAACTAAAGAGTTTATTTTTCCTGCATTATTTTGTATTGATATAACTGTTTTATCAAAATATTTAAATGATTTTATACTAATTACCCTATTTTTAATCTCATTTGTAATAAAAGCATCTTTTGCATTATTTATAATATTAACAAATACTTGAACAAACTCATTTTTAGAACCAACAAATGTAAAATCATTTTGAATATCTATTTCTACTTTTATATTATATCTATCTAAAGAGGCTTGAAGTAGTCTAATAGATTGGTTTACTATTTCTAAAATCTTAAATGAGTTATTATTGTCTTTAGGAGAAAAGAAATCTTTAAAATCATTAATTGTATTTGACATAAATGTAATTTGAGTATTTGCATCATTTACTTTTGAAATTACTTTGTCATTTGTTAATTTTTTTCTTTCACTTAAGAGTTCCATATTAATCAATATTGAGGATAGATGAGAAAGAGGTTGTTTCCATTGATGAGAAATATTTCCTATCATACTTCCCATAACTGCAAGTCTATTTTGATGTTCAAAAAGCAACTCTTTTCTATCTTCTAATTTTTTATCTTTATTGTAAATAATATAAATCAATATTATAAATAAAATAAAAACAATAAACATAGCAATACCACCAGTAATAAAAGAGCTTTTGTGATAAGAAATAATATCTACAATTGCTATTTTTAAATATATCATTGCTCTTAAATCTCCAACCCTTTCAAAAAAACCACTATGATTTCCATATTGAGCTAATAATCTTTTTGGAGCATCTTGAGGGTTTCCATGACACATCAAACAATTAGGTTTATTTCTTGCTATTGGTTTTGCTATAAAAAAGTATGATTTACCATTTTCTTCTAAAATAGAAAAATAATCTTTTATCTCATTTTTTCTAAATTTTTCTAATATTTTTGTTTCAAATTTATTTGCTTTATGTATAGGATTTAATGGATTTGTAGCAACCAATTTATATCTATACTTTAGCTCTTTTTTTTCTAGTTGTTTTTCATAAATATATTGAGATATATAAGTTGATGATAATATTTTAGAATTAAAATAATTATCAAAAGTATCTCTATCTTTCATTAGATTATAAATCATTGGTCTTTGAACTTCTTCAATATATGTTCTAATTGCATTCATATTATTTAACATTGAATTAGCCTCTTTTTTAGTATCTTTAATAGCTAGTTCTTTATAAAAATTGAAAAACACTAATGTAATAACAGCATATAAAAAAATAAAAACACTTATAATAAATCTAAAATTAAATTTCACACTTGTATCCTAATCCATAAACATTTTTTATTAAATCATTTCCTATTTTTTTTCTTAACTCTTTAACAATTGCTTTTATAGCTTCTTTACTGGGCTTATCGAAATCCCACATATAATCAAGGATTAAATCATAAGTTATTACTTGATTGATATTTTTTAGAAAATACTCAAGCAATCTACTTTCACTTTTAGATAAAGCTATATGCTCATTTTTATTTTCTAATTGCTTTGTATAATAGTTATATATAATTTCATCTCTTAATCTTATGCTAGGATTGTAATCAACTAATTCTAAAGCTGCTTCTTCTAAAACTTTAAACAAATCTTTTCTAACAAATGGTTTTGTTAGGTATTTTGTAATTTTCAAATCAACTGCTCGCCATAAGTACGCTTGATCTGTATGAGCAGATATTATTATAATTGGTATTTTTTTATTTGTTTTACGTATATGCTTTATAGCTTCCAAGCCATCCATATTTGGCATTGATATATCAAAAAATAAAACATCATAATTATTTTGTTTTACTTCATCTAAAGCTTTTTCTCCATTATTAACACCCATGACTTCTAAAAAGAAAAGATCTAATGTCTCTTTTATCTCTTTTAAAATACCCTCATCATCATCTACACAAAGGGCTTTTTTATCCGCTAAAATATCAAGTTTAGAATAGTTTTTCATATGCAATGCCTCTAATAATCTTTTTTTTATAATATAACATTTTCATTTAAAATTGTATATGAATCTTAATTTTATAAAAAGTATAGATATTAATTTTATTTTTTTATATTATATTTAACTGTAAAAGTCATTAGGGTATCAATTATCAAATATTTACTTTCATAAAAAAGGAAAAAATGAAGTATTCATTTTATAGATTTTTATTATTCTGCATTAAAT